>NZ_JAPDBZ010000060.1:0-23738 GCF_027705505.1 Aeromonas sp. QDB56 | reverse complement strand
CATATGGATTTAGGGACTCAGAATACTTTTTTCTGAAAATCAAGGCGGCCTTCCCCGGAAAGCCGCGATGAACCTTTGTTTTATCCGTGCTGGCATGGGCGTGAAGAGGGGTCATGGAACCGCTTGAATATGGATGAAATCTCGCCAAGTGGTTGATCTGACTATGGACGGGGTATCCGCCATCCCCTATAATCCACGCCGCTAACCAGTATCAATGGCCCCTTAGCTCAGTTGGTCAGAGCAGTCGACTCATAATCGATTGGTCGTGGGTTCAAGTCCCCCAGGGGCCACCACTTTCAGACAAAGCCGCTCTTTTGAGCGGCTTTGTCGTTTCTGGCGCTCACCAGCGTCTGTCCAGATCCTCGGCATAGAGTGCCATGGCGCGCCGGTAGGGAAGCAGGGCGGGATCCGTGGTGGTGGTCGCGAGGATCCCCAGCAGCGTCTCCATCCCCTCCTTGCTGCGCCCCAGGTTGTAGCAGGTCATGGCACGAAACACCTTGAACTCCAGGGCATCGGGGAAGCGGGACAGGGCCTCGTCAAAGGTGGCCAGCGCCTCGGCATGACGGCCCGTGGTGCGATAGGAGCTGCCAAGTCCAAGCAGGGCCCCGCGCAGCGACGCCTCGCCAAGCCCCAGCGACACGGCCTTCTGATAGAGCGGAATGGCCTCGGCCTCTCGCCCCAGCATGTCGTGCAGTCCGGCCACTTCGTAATGCAGCTCGGCGTGGGCCGGGTGCGCGATGAGTTGCAGCAGACCGTGCTGACGGGCTTCCTCGATCCGTCCCTCGGCCTTGAGGGTGTTCAACTGTTTCATATGTGCTCCTGCATGGGGATGAAGGATCAGTATGCCTGCCGACAGGCTGGCGGGGAACGGGTCATGGGGCCATGAAAAAGGCCTCCCGCCGATGGCGGGAGGCCTGGTTCGGCGCCGGGGCAAAATGGCCCTAGCGTGTGTCCAGCCTTACTGGGCGCTCAGGCTGTAGGCCAGGGTCTGGTCGTTGAAGCGCACCACATAGGCACCGACCACTGCCGTGGTGATGTCTGCCCCGGCCAGCTCGGCCACGCCATCCTTGTTGGTGTCGCCGTAGTTCTGGGTCCAGTCCCCCTTGACGTCGAACTTGAAGCGCTGGCCACCGTTCCCATCACCGCTGCCGGTGAAGGTGACGCTGGCCTGCCAGAGGTGATCCCCGACCAGGGACATGGGGGTGGTGCCCCAGTTGTTGGTGGTGCCGCGAATGTTGAGGCTGGCGACATTCTTGGCATAGGTGACGCTCACCGGAGTCAGGCTGTATTGCAGTGTCTGATCGTTGAAACGTACCCGGTACTGGCCGATGACCGGGGTGAGGATGTCACTGCCGTTCAGTTCGGCCACGCCGTCCTTGTTGGTGTCGCCGTAGTTCTGGGTCCAGTCCCCCTTGACGTCGAATTTGAAGCGCTGGTTGGTCTGACCGTCGAAGGTGACCAGGGCTTCCCACTGATTGTCGGCGATCAGCGTCATGGCAAGGGATCCCCAGGCATTGGGGGTGCCGCGGAAGTTCAGGGTGGGCAATACGCTGGCGTAGGTGCCGTTGTCGTCGGTGACGGTCACGGTGGCGCTGGCACTGGCGGTCAACCCTTCCGCATCGGTCACGGTGACCGTCACGGTATGGGTACCCGGGGTATCGAACCGGACTGTCTCCGTGGCGGCGGTGCCCCCGCTGGACCAGCTGTAGCTCACCACGCCGCCGTCATCGCTGGAAGCGGAGGCGTCGAACACCACGCTCTCACCCGCCTTGACGTTGAGGGTTTTGGGGGAGAGGGCGGCGATCGGTGCCTGGTTGCTGGTGAGGGGGGTGACCGTGTAGCGCAGATCGCTCTCGCTCAGGGTGATGCGGTAGGTGCCCGCCCCGCTGACCAGGATATCCTTGCTGCTGCCCTTGTCGGCGATGCCATCCCCTTCGTTGTCGCCGTAGTTCTCGGCCCAGTTGCCGAAGACGTCGAACTTGAAGCGCTGGGCACCGGTGGCGTCACCGTTGCCGGTCAGGGTGAGGGTGGCGGACCAGACACGGTTGGCATCGACGGTCATGGGGGTATTGCCCCAGGCGTTGTGGGTACCGCGCAGGTTCATGCTGCTGAACTTGTTGCCCGGCAGGACGGAACCACCGCAGGGGCTGGCCTTGGTGCAACCGGCGATGATGGCGGCCGCCTTCATGCCGGGGACGTTCAGGCTGGCCTTGCCGCTGCCATCGACGGTGACATAACCGCCGCTGCAGTAGTCATTGCCCCCCAGGAGGTTGCAGTACTCGCCGGCCGGCAGGCCGGTCTGCACCGAGGCCACCAGGCTGCCGCTCTCATTGTTGATGGCGACGAAGCCCTTGTCACCGCGGCTGAAGGCTATCTGGTTGTTGCCGTTGTCCCACCAGTTGCTGACGGGCTGGCCTTCGGTCCGGTTGTGGAACAGGGCCATGTTCATGATGGTCGGTCGGCGCTGTTCGCAGTTCCACTGGCTGTCCGTGCAGGGTGTGCTGCCCGGCGCCCCCTTGTCGGTTTCATAGGTACCCATGTTTTCAAAGCGATAGCCCGACATCACCTGCTTCCAGCCATAGGGCCAGGCCATCATGAAGGTGTTGGCCAGATCGTAGCGGGCACCGCTCATGAAGGTGAGCATGCCGCCACCGCCGTGGCCGCGTTCGCGGTCGTGGTTGACCACGAAGACGAAGGCCTTGTTGGAGGGGAGCAGGCCCCAGCTCTCGCCCAGGGTCTTGAGGTTCTTGATCTGGCCGTTGAAGTTGGCGGCGAGATCGGTGCCGTATTTGAAGTCGGTGACGGTGTCGATATAGGTGTAGCGGCCCGGCTGAATATCGGGGGACTCCCCGCCTGCGCCGATCACCTCCAGGTAGGCCCTGGGGCTGCCCGCCTTGTCGAGGATGGCCTTCACATCGGCCGGCGCCATGTGCTTGGCCGCATCGATGCGAAAGCCCGCCACGCCCCAGCCGAGCAGGGTCTTCATGTAGGTGGCGATCTGATCCTGGACGTAGGATGAGCCGGTATTGAGGTCCGGCATGCCGTAGAGGGCGCCGTTCCAGACGTTGTTGCTGTCGCCGTAGTTGGTGATGTCGCCGCTGTGATGGAAGTCGTTGTAGCCGAACTGGGGATACTGGTATTGCCCCGAGTTGTAGCTGCCGCCGCCGGTGGCGGTGCCCGAACCCGATGCCAGCTGGTTGAAGACGGCGTCGGCATAGACCTTGACCCCGGCCGCGTTGCAGCGGGCGATCATGCTTCTGAGCTCTGCCTCGCTACCGCCGAAGCTGTTGAAATTCTTGAAGCTGACCGGTTGATAGACGGTCCACCAGACCTGGCTGCCCTGCTTGTGCTCGGCGGGTGGGGTGATCTGGACGCCACCGAACCCCTTGGGCCCGAGCACGGTCTCGCACTCGTTGGCGATGTCGTTGAACTTCCATTGGAACAGGTGAACCATGACCCCTTCGGCGCTGGCAGTGTGGCTGAAAGAGCCGAGTGCCGCCGCCAGCAGGGCGGTTCGAAACAGTGTGTTGTGCATGACGATTTTCCCTTCGATCTTGTTATTGACGTATCACTGTCGTGTAGTCGAACGGACAACAAACAACCTCGTCCAGCTCCGTAGCATTCATGAAATCGACGTGGTTGAAAATCGAACAAGCTGAATTAATTAAGAAATGTGAATGAAAATGCTTTCATGCTATTCGGTGGCAGCAGGAGGGGGCAGAGGGGAGCAGATCGGTACGAGATCCCGTCAAGCGGGTAGCGAAGGGGATGAACAGGGGCCCCGCAGGGCCCCGTGAACGTTCAGACGTTGGGTTCCTGCTGCCCGGCACTGGCCCGGGCACGACGCCCTGGCAGCATGCGGGTGACCAGGTTGCTGCGCTGGCGCCAGGAGGTGTAGGCGATGGCGCACAGGTGCAGGGCGATCATGCCCTGGAGTGCCCAGGTGCACCACTCGTGCCAGTCGTCCGCCCCCAGATCGAAGCCGGTCTCGGTGTTCTGGAACCAGCCGGTCCCTGCGGTGGCGAGTACCAGCAGCCAGAGTGCCCAGACCGCCAGCTTGCCGCTGCCGTGATGGCCCGGGGTGGGCGGGGTCCGTTCGCGCAGGGCGTCGGCCTGATGGCGAAAATCCTCCCGGCTCGGGATGAGGGCACGCAGGCGGGCGTGGCCGCGAGCGAAGGTGAGCCCCCACAGCAGGCGTATGCCGATGAGCACCATGACGGCGTATCCCATCCGCTCGTGCCACTCCTCGCCCGCCTCGTTGAGCCAGAGATTGCCGATACAGATGGCCGCCACACCCCAGTGGGTGAGGCGCACCAGAGCATCCCAGTGGAAGGGATCAGCCTTTTTGCTTGGCATAGTTGTGGTACTCCTTCTTCAGGTCGTTGACCTTGGCCAGGTGCTCGCGCGCCTTGGCTTCGTCACCGGCCTGGAGGGCTGCCAGGCTGGCATCCAGCTCGGTCTGCACTTCGGTCATGCCTTCCAGGAACTTCTCCTTCTTGGCGGCGGGCATGTTCTTGCCCTTGGCGACGTCCAGCTGGGCCTTCATCTCCTTGATGTATTTCTCCATGGTGGCCGCGTCGTCGGCCTTGACGGCCTGCTTGTAGTTGAAGCCGATCTTCTTCATCGGCTGCTCCAGATCGCCGGCCATGGCAGGCAGGGCCATCAGGCCAAACATCAGGGGCAGCAGCAGGGGACGCACAGTTTTCAGCATGGGATTTCCTTATGAGACGACGAGATTGCAGGTTGTTATAGCACTCATTTGAGTGCGGTTTCACGCATCATGATGCCATGAAAGGGCGATCATTGTATGAAGAAAGTGCGACCAATTGTGACGAATTGTGTAGGGGATTGCTGTGGGAATGTAGCCGAAAGAGAACGGCCACCGGATCTCGCCTCCGGCAGGGATACAAGGGCGCGCATCTGGTCCGGGAAGGGGCTCGCAGGCAGTGAATCATGCTGCCATTATTTATCACACATCGGTTTTTTAAAGTCAGGTGAGTTTTTCAGGTGTTTTTGTTTTTGAAAGTCATCATCCATGGACGATTTCACTGCCAGAGCAGGTGCTGTGCAACAAAAAAAGGGCCCGCAGGCCCTTTGAGTGATCGGGATCCGGCCCTTATTCGGCCTGCTCGCGCTCAATGGCACGCCAGCCGATGTCCTTGCGATAGAAGATGCCGTCCCACTGGATGCGACCAGCGAGGGCATAGGCCCGCTGCTGGGCTTCCTGCACCGTGTGGCCGAGGGCGGTGGCGCACAGCACGCGACCACCCTGGGTCAGGCTGGTGTGTCCTTCCAGGCGGGTGCCTGCATGGAACACCTTCTCCCCTGCCACTTCGTCCACCGGCAGGCCACTGATGGGGTGGTTGCTGGTGTAGTCGCCGGGATAGCCACCCGCTGCCAGCACCACGCCGATGGCGGCACGGGGGTCATAGACGGCTTCCTTCTGATCCAGCTGGCCGGCACAGGCGGCGAGGCAGAGATCCACCAGATCGGACTGCATCCGCAGCATGATGGGCTGGGTTTCGGGGTCGCCGAAGCGGCAGTTGAACTCGATCACCTTGGGGTTGCCCTCGGCATCGATCATCAGGCCGGCGTAGAGGAAGCCGGTGTAGACGTTGCCCTCGGCCGCCATGCCGCGCACGGTCGGCATGATCACCCGCTCCATCACGCGCTGGTGCACTTCGTCGGTCACCACGGGCGCCGGGGAGTAAGCCCCCATGCCGCCGGTGTTGGGGCCGGTGTCGCCGTCGAAGGCGCGCTTGTGATCCTGGCTGGTGGCCATGGGCAGCACGTGCTCGCCGTCCACCATCACGATGAAGCTCGCCTCTTCCCCGTCCAGGAACTCTTCGATCACCACCCGGGCGCCGGCATCGCCGAAGGCATTGCCGGAGAGCATGTCACGCACCGCCGCTTCCGCCTCGTCGAGGGTCATGGCGACGATCACCCCTTTGCCGGCGGCCAGACCGTCGGCCTTGATGACGATGGGGGCGCCCTTCTCGCGCAAATAGGCCAGCGCCGGCTCCACCTCGGTGAAGTTCTGGTAATCGGCGGTGGGGATGGCGTGGCGGGCCAGGAAGTCCTTGGTGAAGGCCTTGGAGCCTTCCAGCTGGGCAGCGGCGGCGGTCGGGCCGAAGATGGTCTGATCGGCGGCGCGGAAGGCATCGACTACCCCTTTCACCAGGGGGGCTTCCGGTCCGACGATGGTGAGGCCGATCTGGTTCGCCTTGGCGAAGGCCAGCAGGCCCTCGATGTCGGTGGCCTGGATGGCGACGTTCTCGATGCCCGGCTCAAGCTGGGTGCCCGCATTGCCCGGTGCCACGAAGACCTGGGTCACCAGGGGGGAGTGTTTGGCCTTCCAGGCCAGGGCGTGTTCACGGCCGCCGTTGCCAATGATCAGTACTTTCATCGTCTCGCTCGCTTCTGTCTGAGTTCACTGGCGCTGCGGTGGCAACCTGCCAGTGGAAAGGATCCGGTGCTAAAGAGGCAGGGCCGCCATCGGCGGCCCTGGGCTGTCAGTGACGGAAATGACGCATGTTGGTGAACACCATGCACATGCCGTGTTCGTTGGCGGCGTCGATCACCTCCTGGTCGCGCATCGAGCCACCTGGCTGGATGACGCAGGAGATGCCCGCGGCAGCGGCGGCATCGATGCCGTCGCGGAACGGGAAGAAGGCGTCGGAGGCCATGACGGAACCCGCCACGGTCAGCCCTTCATCCTCGGCCTTGATGCCGGCGATCTTGGCAGAGTAGACGCGGCTCATCTGGCCGGCTCCCACGCCGATGGTCTGGCCGTTCTTGGCGTAGACGATGGCGTTGGATTTGACGAACTTGGCGACCTTCCAGCAGAACAGCAGATCCTGCAACTCGGCCTCGGTGGGCTGACGCTGGCTGACCACGGTCAGATCCCCGAGCGTCACCATGCCCAGATCGCGCTCCTGCACCAGCAGGCCGCCGTTGACGCGCTTGAAGTCAAAGCCTTGCGCCGGGGCAGTCCACTGGCCGCACTCCAGCAGGCGCACGTTCTGCTTGGCGGCGACCGCCTCGCGGGCTGCCTGGCTGATGCTGGGGGCGATGATCACTTCCACGAACTGGCGGGCGACGATGGCCGCGGCGGTCTCGCCGTCCAGTTCGCGGTTGAAGGCGATGATGCCGCCAAAGGCCGAGGTGGGGTCGGTCTGGTAGGCGCGATCGTAGGCTGCCAGCAGGTCGTCACCGATGGCGACGCCGCAGGGGTTGGCATGCTTGACGATGACGCAGGCCGGTTCGCTGAACTCCTTCACGCACTCCAGCGCCGCATCAGTGTCGGCAATGTTGTTGTAGGAGAGGGCCTTGCCCTGCAGCTGGATGGCGCTTGCTACCGAGCCCGGCGCGGCCTGCTCTTCGGCGTAGAAGGCGGCAGCCTGGTGGCTGTTCTCGCCATAGCGCATGTCCTGCTTCTTGATGAACTGGCTGTTGAAGGTGCGGGGGAAGCGGGACTCTTCGTCGCCTTCCTTGTTTTCGCCGTAGGAGGGCACCAGGGTGCCGAAGTAGTTGGCGATCATGCCGTCGTAGGCGGCGGTGTGCTCGAAGGCGGCGATGGCCAGATCGAAGCGGGTGGAGAGGGTCAGGCTGTTGCCGTTGCCATCCATCTCGGCGATGACGCGGTCATAGTCGGAGGCCTTGACGACGATGGTGACGTCCTTGTGGTTCTTGGCAGCGGAGCGGACCATGGTCGGGCCGCCGATGTCGATGTTCTCGACGGCGTCTTCCAGGGTGCAACCGGCTTTGGCCACGGTGGCGGCGAAAGGATAGAGGTTGACGACGACCATGTCGATGGGGGAGATAGCGTGCTCGGCCATGATGGCGTCATCCCGGTCGCGACGGCCGAGAATGCCGCCGTGTACCTTGGGATGCAGGGTCTTGACCCGGCCGTCCATCATCTCGGGGAATCCGGTGTAGTCGGACACCTCGGTCACCGGCAGGCCCGCATCGGCCAGCAGCTTGGCGGTACCACCGGTGGAGAGCAGGGCCACACCACGTGCATCGAGTGCCTTGGCAAATTCCAGGATGCCAGTCTTGTCAGACACACTCAGCAGTGCACGGCGAATGGGTCGAGCTTGTTCCATCACACTATCGTCCTCAGCATAACGGGGACCGTTCCATGGGAGGCGAGGCTCAACACACAGAGAGTCCCCAAATAAATGGAAGTGGGGGATTTCGCAAACCACTCTCGCCCGGGGCGGCCGTTGGCAAAAGCGTTTTAGGAAATGCCCGCTTGACGCGACGCTCTCTTGTGGGCGCGTATTCTACACAAAAAATGTGACCTGTGGTGGATTTTTTAAAGAGACAAACCCTTGTGGGATGCGGCGTTAAACGTTTTCTGGTGAATTTTTGTGAAACGTTTGTCTTTTCAGTGTTTTGGGGATAAATGGCCGGCAAGTGGGCAATGCTGTTCACTTAAGAGAATTTGAGTTCCAGTCCACGTAGTATCAGGGCTAAAAAATGAGGGAGGCATGATGCCTCCCTCTTTCTATTGCAAGCCACGCTGGATAAAGGCTGAAGGAACATCGACTGGAAACAGCCTTGCTCCCCCAACTCAAGTCGCATTTATGAATAATTAGTCAAAAATGTGCTTATCTGAACAGCATTGCGGCAAGTGGGGGGTTAGCTGCTGCTTTCCTGCCTTTGACTGGTAATCGCCGGGCAAAGAGGTGATAGTGGAGGCCGGTTTATATTGAGTACCATGTCGGGAATGTCATGCGGGGGGAGAGGACCATGTATCGGATCGGTGAACTGGCCAAGGCGTGCGGGGTGAAGGCCGACACCCTGCGCTTTTATGAGAAGAACGGCCTCATCTCGCCGGGCATTCGCAACGAATCCGGCTATCGCCTCTACGGGGAGCAGGACAAGCGGCGGCTGGAGTTCATCATCCGCGCCAAGTCGGTGGGCTTCTCCCTCGCGGACATCGGCGAGCTGCTTGCCCTCGACACCAACAAGGCCAAGGTCACCTGCCAGGAGGTGAAGGCGGTGGCTGACACCAAGCTCGAACAGGTGGAGCAGAAGCTCCTGGAGCTGACCCGTTTTCGCGAGAACCTGAAGGCCCTCTCCGACATCTGCTGCGGCGGCCCGCGCTCGGCGGAGCACTGCGCCATCCTCGAGACCCTGGAGTCCGGCGCCCCTTCCCGCCACGAGCATCACGACCATGAGCACTGAGCTGCGTCGGCCCCGGGTCTCCGCCTTTCTCGCCCTCTCCCTCGACGGTTTCATCGCCGGGGAGGGGGGCGATCTGGCATGGCTGGCCCCCTATGGTGGCGACGGGCCGGAGGAGACCGGCTACAGCGCCCTGATGGCGAGCGCGGACACCCTGCTGATGGGGCGCAACACCTACGATATCGTGAGCGCCTTTCCCGAGTGGCCCTACGGGGACAAGCCGCTGGTGGTACTGACCCACAGGCCCGCCGACCCCCGTCCTCGGGTCTCCTTCCGGCAGGGGGCGCTGGCGCAGGTGCTGGACGAGTTGTGGCAGGGGGGAAGCCGTCACCTCTATCTGGATGGCGGGGAGCTGGTGAGGCAGGGTCTGCAGGGGGCCCTGGTGGACGAGCTGACCCTGTTCTGGGTGCCGGTCACCCTGGGGGGCGGGATCCCGCTCTTTACCGGGCCTCTCCCCGCAGGGTTGAGACCGGTGTCGAGCGCCGTGCTGCCAAGCGGCCTGGTGCGGGTTATCTATCACCCCGCCTGACAGCTTGCACGGGGGAGGCAAGAGGCGCACAATCGGCGCGTTTTTCGCCATCTGCCCTTCCAGGCAGGGACGATAGGCAAACACGACACCCCCATCAAGGAGCCCATATGGCCAAGAAGAAGGTGACCTGTGTCACCGCCGAACCCGCCTGCGAACATCAGCGCGGCACCATTCAGGACAACCACCTCAAGGCACTGGTGACCTCCCCCCTGTTCCAGGCCCGGGTCGAGCCGAGCAAGAAGGGCAAGGGCAGCTATCAGCGCAAGGCCAAGCACGGCAAGCGGTGGGAGCCCGGCCAACAGCAGATGGCAAGCGTCTGCTGCTGAGCGGGTTTCTGCCGCAAGGCATCAGTTAACACAATCAGGGCGCCAATGGCGCCCTGATTGTTTTTCTATTCGTTGGTGCTGATTCACTCTCTTGCCGCAAGAGAGTGAACCCGTATTCACTCGTCCATAAAGAGCTCGAGCAGCACGTTGAGATAGCGATGGCCGAGGGGGGTGAGCTGCCAGCTGTCGCCGAGATCCTCGATTAGCTCCTTGCTCTGGGCGATGGTCAGCATGGTTTCTACCCGCTCCAATTCAAGGCCGGTGTAGGCCTCGAACTCCGCCTTGGGGGCGGGCTCGAACAGTCTGAACCTGTTCATGAAGTATTCCAGGGGCAGATCGTCCGCCGCTACCTGCCACTGCTCGTCCAGATAGGGGCGGCTCGGGTCCAGATATCCCTTGGGATGCTTCACCTTGGCGGTGCGCAGGATCTGCTGGTTCGCGAGATCTGTCACCTTGCCGTGGGCGCCGCAGCCGATCCCCAGATAGTCGCCGAAGCGCCAGTAGTTGAGATTGTGGCGGCACTGGTAGCCCGCCTTGGCATAGGCCGAGATCTCGTACTGCTGATAGCCCTTGGCGGTCAGCATGGCGTGGCCCTGCTCGTAGATCTCCCACAGGGTGTCATCTTCCGGCAGGGTGGGCGGCTTGGAGGCAAACGCCGTGTTCGGCTCTATGGTGAGCTGATACCAGGAGAGGTGCGGCGGCGCGCAGTCGATGGCCTGCTGCAGGTCATAGAGTGCGTCCTCCAGGCTCTGATCCGGCAGGCCGTGCATCAGATCCAGGTTGAAGGTGGGAAGCGCGATGGCGTGAGCCAGTTCGGCGGCCTTGCGCGCCTCTTCCGGGCCATGGATGCGGCCGAGGCGGGTCAGCTTCTCCTGCTGGAAGCTCTGCACCCCGATGGAGATGCGGTTGATGCCGGCCCGCTGGAAGCCGGCGAACTTGTCCGCCTCCACCGTGCCCGGGTTGGCCTCCATGGTGATCTCGCAGTCCGCAGTGAGTTCGATACGTGCGCGCACCTCGTCCAGCAGCGCTTGCATGGCTTCCACGGAGAGCAGACTCGGCGTGCCGCCGCCGATAAAGATGGAGGAGAGGGAGCGCCCCTGAGCCCAGTGCAGATCTTGCTCCAGATCCTCCAGCAGGGCGGCCACATACTCGAGGTGGGGCAGCTCCCCCTTCTGGGCGTGGGAGTTGAAGTCGCAGTAGGGGCACTTCTGGACACACCAGGGCACGTGGATATAGAGGGAGAGGGGCGGCAGTTGCAGCATGGGGTTTCCAGTATTCAACAATCAAAAGGGGTCGGGTTGCCCTTGTCGTCGATGACAACGGGCCGGGGCGCCGCGAACGAAACGGGGGCCGACGGCCCCCATTGTAGATGACAACGCGGCGGGAGACAGCGCTTTAGTTGACCGCCGCCAGGGCCGCTTTCAGCTTGGCCAGCGCCTGGCCGCGATGGCTGAGCTGGTTCTTGAGCTCGGCCGGCATCTGGGCCGAGGTGCAGTCGTGATCGGGCACGAAGAACACAGGGTCATAACCAAAGCCGTGCTGACCGCGCGGCTCGTCGATGATCATCCCCTCCCAGCTGGCCTGGCAGATGATGGGGGTAGGATCGTCGGCGTGGCGCATGTAGACCAGCACGCACCAGAAGCGGGCGCTCTTGAGATACTCGGGGGCCCCTTTCAGCTCGCCCAGCAGCTTGTCGATGTTCTCCTTGTCGCTGGCACCGGCGCCGGCAAAGCGGGCGGAGTAGACGCCGGGGCGGCCGTGCAGCAGATCCACTTCCAGGCCGGAGTCGTCGGCAACCGCCGGCAGGCCGGTGACGCGGGCGGCGTGGCGGGCCTTGATGATGGCATTCTCGACGAAGGTGGTGCCGGTCTCGTCGGCATCGGAGACCGCAAACTCGCTCTGTGGGATCACCTGGATCTTCATATCGGCCAGCATGGCGGCCAATTCTTTCACCTTTTTCTGGTTCCCTGTTGCCAGGACAAGCTTGTTCATCGAGCACCTCCGCAAAAATAATCTGCGCATTCTATGCGGGGCTGGCGCCCAGGAAAAGCGCCAATTGCCCTGGATCACCCTCGCCGGTGTCATGGCAAGATGTGGATAAAATGAATGTTTCCTGAATGGAATAACAGAAGTGATTAAATACCATTTCAATTCATTACTGTGAGTCAGTAGACTCGCGCCCCAATCCATTTCCCCATGCCACGAGGTGACTGATGCCATTGATTCTTCTGCTTGTACTCCTGGTGCTGTTCAGTCCGCTGGCCATCGACATCTACCTGCCCGCCATTCCGCAGATGGCCGAGCAGCTGGGCGCCGAGGTGACCCTGATGCAGGGCACCATTACCTGGTTCCTGTTCAGCATGGGACTGGGGCAACTGTTGGTGGGGCCGCTGGCCGACCGCTACGGCCGCAAGCCCATCGCCCTCGGCGGCGTGCTGCTCTACGGTCTGAGCGCCCTGGGTGCCGGTTTTGCCGCCAGCCTCGGCGAGCTGATGCTGGCGCGGGTGCTGCAGGGCCTCGGCGCCTGTGCCACCTCGGTGGCCGCCTTCTCGGTGGTACGTGACAGCTACGGCCCCAAGAAGAGCGGTCAGATGATCTCCTACCTGAACGGTGCCATCTGTTTCATTCCGGCGCTGGCCCCCCTGCTCGGTGGCTGGCTCACCGCCAAGGCGGGCTGGTCGGCCAACTTCTGGTTTATGGCCGGTTATGCGGTCATCGTCGGCAGCTGGCTGCTGTGGCGGATGCCGGAAACCCGTCCGGAAGAGACCCGCAGCGGCGGCCCGCTCATCAGCTGGTCGCGCTACAGCCCGGTGCTGCGCTCCCCGAGCTTCCTGTTCAACGCGGCGCTGTGCATGCTGGCGATGGCGGTGATCCTGGCCTATGTCACCGCGGCGCCGGTGCAACTGATGGTGAGGCTGGGGCTGGACATGAGCGGCTTCAGCTACTGGTTTGCGGCTAACGCGGCGCTCAACATCCTGGCCTGCTTCCTGGCACCCCGTTTCATCGCCAGAGTGGGGCCAAGACGCACCCTGCGCATCGGTCTGCTGGTGCTGCTGCTCTCCGCCATCTCCCTGAGCCTGTCGATGCACATCGATCATCCGCTGGCCATGATGGGCCCGGTGTTCCTCTCCAGCATCGGCTTTGCCATGATCCTGGGCTCGGCCGCCGGCATGGCGCTGGCACCGTTCGGTCACTGCGCCGGTACCGCCACCGCCCTGCTCGGCCTGTTCCAGATGAGCGGCTCCGGTGCGCTGGTGGGCTTTATCGGCGCGCTGATGCACGACCCGCTGAACCAGCTGGCGCTGCACATGTGGCTGTTGCTGCCCCCGCTGGTGGTGCTGATGACCCGCCAGGGTCGCCGCTTGTGTTTGCAATAAATCCTGTGCTCTGATGAGCACACTCAGGGGGCCTTGAGCCCCCTTCTCTTTTTCAGGCGACCCGCCTGCCTCGCATGATCACAGACCCGTGGAGAAAACCGGATGAGCCACACAATCAACGCCGCCCTGGTGGGATACGGCTTCGCAGGACAGACCTTTCACGCCCCCTTCCTGGCCACGACCCCGGGCCTGACCCTGCGCTGGGTGGTGAGCCGGGATGCCGCCAAGGTTCAGGCCGCGTTGCCCGGCACCCGGGTCGGCACCCTGGAGCAGGTGCTGGCCGATGACAGCCTCGATCTGGTGGTGATCGCCACCCCCAACGACACCCATGCCCCCATCGCTCGCGAGGCCCTGCTGGCGGGCAAGCACGTGGTGATCGACAAGCCGTTCGCCCTGGATCTGGCCGAAGCGAAGGCGCTGGTCGAGTTGGCGGAGAAGCAGCAACGGCTGCTCAGCATCTTCCACAACCGACGCTGGGACGGGGATTTCCTCACGGTGCGCCGTCTGCTGGCGGAGGGGGCGCTGGGGCAAGTCGCCCAGTTCGAATCCCACTTCGACCGTTATCGCCCCGAGGTGCGCCAGCGCTGGCGCGAGGCGGGCGGCCCGGGCTCCGGTCTCTGGTTCGATCTCGGCCCTCATATCCTGGATCAGTCGCTCCAGCTGTTCGGCCAGCCGGACTGGTTGCAGGCGGATCTGGGCAAGCAGCGCCCCGGGGCCCTGGCGGACGACTACTTCCATGTGGTGCTGGGTTATGGCGAGATGCGGGTCATTCTGCACGGCAGTTGTCTGGTGTCGGCCGTGATGCCCCGCTTCGTGGTGCACGGCAGTCAGGGCTCCTTCATCAAGTTCGGCATGGACGTGCAGGAAGAGCAGCTCAAGGAGGGCAAGCGGCCTCCGGCGGCGGACTGGGGCGTGGATCCCGCCCCCGGCCAGCTCAGCCAGATCCGGGACGGTCAGCTCCTGCAGCAGACCGTGGCCGGCGAGGCGGGGGATTACGGCGCCTACTATCGCGGTGTCTGCGCCGCCATCCGGGGAGAAGGGGAGAACCCGGTGCCGGCCGACGAGGCCCTGGCGGTGATGGCCTTGCTGGACCTGGCCCGGGAGAGCGATCAGCAGGGGCGGCGCCTGCCTTGTCAGAAGTTGTCTGACTGACGGTGTAATCCGGCAGCGCCGAGAGCCTGACAGAAAGACAATGTCTGACTGGCAATCGTCAGGTAATTGGCGATTTGTTGTGCGAATCTGATGATGAATTGGTGTTTTATATTAATATTTGTCGTTGCAGCAGTGTTTCTTATCATTCCAACGAGAAAATATCATTGTGATACGCGTTTTCATCGGCCGCATATGGGGATATATTTCGCGCGCCTTCGGGCTCCAGCGGCCGGTGTGCCGACAGGAGCCGGGGCGTACAGTGATGGTCCCTGCACCATCTCTCCATCTTTTTTTGAGGGTATGCACATGAACAAAGTACTGGTAGCCGGTATCCTGGGTCTGATGTTGACCGCCTGTGGTCAGAAAGAAGAAGCTGCCGCTCCGGCTGCGACCCCGGCCGCAGACGTTGCTGCCACTGTCGAGAAAGCCGCTAGCGAAGCGTCTGCTACCGTCGAGAAGGCTGCTTCCGAAGCTTCCGCTACTGTCGAGAATGCTGCCGCTGACGTGGCCACCAAGGCTGAAGCTGCCGTGAGCGATGCCAAGGCCAACTAAGCCAGCACCTCATTGAAAAACGGGCCCGGCGCACTTGCGCCGGGCCCGTTTTTTTATGGCCATGGCGGGGCGTTGCCCGGTCAGCCGAGGGGTTCCACCAGCAGGATGTGGGAGTCGGCCCCCACCACCTTGACCCGGCTGCCGGCCGGCAGCGGCGCGTTGCAGCGCACCGTCCAGACGGTGTCGTCCAGATGCACCCGGCTCATCCCCTGGCTGACCTCGTCCAGCAGGGTCAGCTCGCGGCCCATGTAGCTTTGCATCCGCTCGTTGATGGGAGCGGCGGCATCCAGCCCGGAGCGATCCCGGCGATGCTGCCAGCGCCACCAGGCCCAGGTGGTGAGCAGGGATTGCAGGGCGAAGAGCAGCAACTGCGCCTGCCAGCCGAAGGGCCAGACCAGCAGCAAGAGCCCCACCTCCAGGGCGGCGATGCCGGTCCAGAGCAGGAAGCCCACCGACCCCATCACCTCGATGGCCAGCAGCACGAAGCCGAGCCCCAGCCAGTGCCAGTGGGTCAGCCCCTCGAACAGGGCTGTCATGATTTGCCCGCCTTGCCGTCTTTGTTGAACAGCTCGGCCATGCCCGCCACCGAGCCTATCAGGCTGCCCGCTTCCAGGGGCATCATGATGATCTTGCTGTTGGGGCCTTCACCGATGCGGGCCAGGGCCTCGGTGTATTTCTGGGCCACGAAGTAGTTGATGGCCTGCATGTCGCCCTCGGCGATCGCCTGGGAGACCATGTGGGTCGCCTTGGCTTCCGCCTCGGCGGCCCGCTCCCGCGCTTCGGCGGCGAGGAAGGCGGCCTGACGCTCACCCTCGGCTTTCAGGATCTGGGACTGCTTCTCCCCCTCGGCCTTCAAGATCTTGGACTGGCGCACCCCTTCGGCCTCCAGCACCTCGGCCCGCTTCTGGCGCTCGGCCTTCATCTGGGCATTCATGGCTTCCACCAGGGCGAGGGGCGGGCGCACATCCTTGATCTCGATCCGGGTCACCTTGATGCCCCAGGGGGCGGTGGCGGCATCCATGGTGCGCAGCAGCTTCTCGTTGATGGTGTCGCGCTGGGAGAGCATTTCGTCCAGCTCCATGGCGCCGAGCACGGTCCGCATGTTGGTCATGGTGAGATTGCGGATGGCACTGGTGAGATCGTTGACCTCGTAGCCCGCCTTGCGGGCATCCACCACCTGCACGAAGCTGATGGCGTCGATGGTGACGTTGGCGTTGTCCCGGGAGATCACCTCCTGGGCCGGGATGTCCAGCACCTGCTCCATCATGATGATCTTGTGGCCGATGCGGTCGATGTAGGGGATCAGCAGGTTGAGGCCCGGGGAGAGGGTGCGGGTGTAGCGGCCGAAGCGCTCCACGGTCCAGTTGTAACCCTGGGGCACTATCTTGATGCCGGCACTCAGGGTGGCGAGTACCAGGAATATGAAGATCCCCAATACAATCAATGACTCATTCATGATTAAGCTCCTTATGAAACACTTTCACTAGCCTAGGGTCTGGTGCCATCCACCACAAGCAGATTCGCTTCTCTATTGCCGCCACACGGCTTTACTAATTACCAAAACGCATTAAAGAGCATTTTTTATTATTTTGAGGGATAAGCGCTCCTGCCTATAGTCTCCCCAGATGTCGCGATGCCGAGGAGCGGGCCCTGATGGATTATTTACCTATGTTTGCCAGGTTGGAAGGCCGCCCGGTACTGCTGGTGGGCGGGGGCGAGGTTGCCCTGCGCAAGGCGCGCCTGCTGCTGGCGGCAGGTGCCCGGATCACCCTGGTCTCTCCCGCGCTCGAGCCCGAGTTCCATGAATTTGCCGGTCGCTTCACCCATGTGGCGGCGCGTTTCGACCCGGCCCACCTGGCAGGGCAGATCCTGGTGGTGGCCGCGACCGACGATCTCGAGGTCAACGCCCTGGTCTACCAGAGCGCCACCGAGCGCGGTCTGTTCGTCAACCTGGTGGATGACCCCGAGCGCTCCAGCTTTATCTTTCCCTCCATCATCGATCGCAGCCCCATCGTGGTGGCTGTCTCCAGCGGCGGCAAGGCCCCCGTGCTGGTGCGCCTGTTGCGTGAGCGGCTCGAGAGCCTGCTGCCCCGCCATCTTGGCGGTCTGGCGGAGCTCTCCGGTCGGGTGCGCCGCCGGGCCAAGCAGGTGCTGGCCTCCCTCTCCGATCGCCGCCGCTTCTGGGAGCGCGCCTTTGCCTCCAACACCCTGGCCGGTCTGATTGAGAAAGCCGATTGGCAGGGTGCCGAGCAGTGGCTGAACGAGGGACTGGACAAAGCCCGTACCGAAGTGGGAGAAGTGGTGCTGGTAGGGGCGGGCCCGGGGGATCCTGGCCTGCTGACCCTCAAGGCGCTGCAACAGATCCAGCAGGCCGAAGTGGTGCTCTATGACCAGCTGGTCTCCCCCGAGATCCTGGACCTGGTGCGCCGCGACGCCACCCTGGTGTCGGTCGGCAAGAAGGCGGGTGCCCACAGCGTGCCCCAGGAAGAGACCAATCGCCTGCTGGTGGAATACGCCAAAGCGGGCAACCGGGTGGTGCGCCTCAAGGGGGGCGATCCCTTCATGTTCGGCCGTGGCGGCGAGGAGCTGGAAGTGCTGGCCGAGGAGGGCATTCCCTTCTCCGTGGTGCCCGGCATCACCGCCGCCGCCGGTGCCACCGCCTATGCGGGCATTCCGCTCACCCACCGCGACCATGCCCAGAGCGCCGTCTTCATCACCGGCCACTGCCAGAAGGAGGGCAAGGAGCCCGACTGGCAGCAGCTTGCGGCCACCAACCAGACCCTGGTCATCTACATGGGGCTGATGCGCTCCGAGCATATCCAGCAGCAACTGGTAAGCCATGGCCGACGCGCCGCCACCCCCATCGCCATCATCGAGCGGGGCACCACGGCCCGCCAGCGGGTGCTGACCGGCACCTTGGCGGATCTGGCCGAACTGGCCCAGCAGGCGGTGAGCCCGTCGCTTATCGTCATCGGTGAAGTGGTGGCCCTGCGCCAGCAACTCGCCTGGTTTGGCGAACAGGGGCAAGGGCAGGAAGCAGAAAGCGGCCACGAGCTCAAGCTGGTGAGCCTGGCCTGAGAGGCGAGACCCGAATCGATTTGACGGTGCGGCCATGGCGGCACCGAACTGAACCAACACCGCGCCCCGAGCAGGTGCGATAGCAATGAACCGAGGACCCAGACATGGACCGTGAAAGACTGACCCAACTGCAGCCATCCGATGCACAGAGCATCCGTGCAGGTGTCACCCGCGAGCGACTGACTCACCTGCAGCAACTGGAAGCCGAGAGCATCCATATCATCCGCGAGGTGGCCGCCGAATTTGAAAACCCGGTGATGATGTACTCCATCGGCAAGGACTCCTCCGTCATGCTGCACCTGGCCCGCAAGGCCTTCTATCCGGGCAAGATCCCCTTCCCCCTGCTGCACGTGGACACCAACTGGAAGTTCAAGGAGATGATCAAGTTCCGGGACGAGACCGCCAAAAAGTTCGGGCTGGATCTCATCGTCCACAAGAACCCGGACGGTCTGGCCATGGACATCAACCCCTTCGTGCACGGCAGCAGCAAGCACACCGACATCATGAAGACCGAGGGGCTCAAGCAGGCGCTCAACAAATACGGCTTCGACGCCGCCTTCGGTGGTGCCCGTCGCGACGAGGAGAAATCCCGCGCCAAGGAGCGCGTCTACTCTTTCCGCGACAAGTCCCACCGCTGGGATCCGAAGAACCAGCGCCCGGAGCTGTGGCGCGTCTACAACAGCCAGGTCAACAAGGGGGAGAGCATCCGTGTCTTCCCGCTCTCCAACTGGACCGAGCTGGACATCTGGCAATACATCTATCTCGAGAACATCGACATAGTCCCGCTCTACTTCGCGGCCATGCGCCCCGTGGTGGATCGCGGCGGCATCAAGATCATGGTGGATGACGATCGCATGCCCATCGGCCCGGAAGACGAAGTGAAGCAGGAGCTGGTGCGCTTCCGTACCCTCGGCTGCTACCCGCTGACCGGGGCCATCGAATCCAATGCCACCACCCTGCCGGAGATCATCGAAGAGATGCTGATCACCACCTCGAGCGAGCGGCAAGGGCGGCTCATCGACCACGATCAGGCCGGCTCCATGGAGCAGAAGAAGCGTCAGGGCTATTTCTAAAAAAATGTTCTAAGGAATCGCAACATGAACAACCACATTCAGACCGCCATCAGCGAACAGGGCATTGAAGCCTACCTGCACGCCCAGCAGCACAAGAGCCTGCTGCGTTTTCTCACCTGCGGCAGCGTGGACGACGGCAAGAGCACCCTCATCGGCCGCCTGCTGCACGACTCCCAGCAGATCTATGAAGATCAGCTCAAAGCACTGGAGTCCGACAGCCAGAAGCTCGGCACCACCGGCGAGAAGCTGGACCTGGCCCTGCTGGTGGACGGCCTGCAGGCGGAGCGCGAGCAGGGCATCACCATCGACGTGGCCTACCGCTATTTCTCCACCGCCAAGCGCAAATTCATCATCTCGGACACCCCGGGCCATGAGCAGTACACCCGCAACATGGCCACCGGCGCCTCCACCTGCGATCTGGCCATCATCCTGATCGACGCCCGCAAAGGGGTGCTGGATCAGACCCGCCGTCACAGCTTTATCGCGAGCCTGCTCGGCATCAAGCAGTTCGTGGTGGCAGTGAACAAGATGGACCTGGTGGAGTTCAGCCAGGAGGTGTTCGATCGCATCAGTGCCGATTACCGCGAGTTCGCCAAGAAGCTCAGCGTCGACACCATCCACATCGTGCCGGTCTCGGCCCTGGACGGTGACAACGTGGTGAACCCGAGCGACAAGCTGGCCTGGTATCAGGGCGAGACCCTGCTCTCCTTGCTGGAGTCTGCCGAAGTGGAGCGCGAGCTGGAGCGTCACCCGGTGCGCCTGCCGGTGCAGTACGTGAACCGCCCCAACCTCGATTTTCGCGGCTTCGCGGGGACGCTCGCCTCCGGCATCCTGCGGGTGGGCGACAAGCTTGCCGTGCTGCCGTCCGGCAAAGAGAGCACGGTGACCCGCATCGTCACCTTCGACGGGGATCTGGAGTACGCCCTGCCGGGTCAGGCCATCACGGTCACCTTCGCGGACGAAATCGACATCAGCCGGGGCGACCTGCTGGTGGATGCGGCGAAAAAGCCCCAGGTGACCCAGAACGTGCTGGCTCACATCGTCTGGATGGGGGAAGAGTCCCTGCAACCGGGCCGGGTCTATGACGTCAAGCTTGCCACCAAGAAGAGCCGTGGCCAGGTGGAGGCCATCCGCCACCGCATCGAGATCAACAAGCTCGACGAGCTGCCCGCCTCCGAGCTCAAGCTCAACGAGATCGGCCTGTGCGAATTCAGCCTGACCGACCCGGTGGCGTTCGACCCCTACAAGGAGATCCGCGACACCGGCAGCTTCATCCTCATCGACCGGCTGACCAACGTCACCGTCGGTGCCGGCATGATAGTGGAAGGGCTGGCGGCCAAGGCGGTGGCAGGGCAATACAGCGAGTTCGAAGTGGAGCTCAACGCCTTGGTGCGCAAGCACTTCCCCCACTGGCAGGCGCTGACCATCAGCAACGATTCCGGCAAGGAGTAAGCCCATGACCTGGCAACAATCCCTGGTGCTGGGTCTGCTGGCTGCCCTCGTCGCCCTGCTGATCCAGGGCAAACTCCGGCCGGCGCTGCTCTTCTCGGGCGCCGTGCTCATCACCTACCTGAGCGGCCTGGCGGACATCAACGCCGTGGTGGCGGGCTACACCAACAGCGCCCTGCTGACCCTGGTGTTGCTGCTGCTGGTGTCGCTCGCGGTGGAGAAGACCCGGGTCATGAGCTGGTTTGCCAACCTGGTGGGCACCGGCTCCTTCAACAAGGTGCTGGTGAAGGTGTGGTTTTCCACCGCCTTCCTGTCGGCGTTCGTCAACAACACCGCCGTGGTGGCGTCCATGCTGGGGGCGGTCAAGCGCAACCCCAACCATGCGCCCTCCCGGCTGCTGTTGCCCATGTGCTTCGCGGCGACCTTTGGCGGCGTGCTGACCCTGATCGGCACCTCCACCAACCTCATCGTCAACAGCTTCCTCATCAAGATGGGGGCCAAGCCGCTCGGCATGTTCGACTTCTTCATGGTGGGGGCGGGGACCCTGCTGACCGGCCTCATCGCCGTGCTGCTGTTTGCCCGCCACCTGCCGGAGCAGGACACCGAGATGAGCCGGGAATCCGGCTATTTTCTCGAGGCCAAGGTGGGCCCCGGCTCGCCCATGGCCGGGCGCAGCGTCAAGGAGAACGGCCTGCGCAGCCTCAAAAGCCTCTATCTGGCCGAGATCATCCGGGGCAACCAGGTGATTTGCCCGGTGCAGCCGGAACACGAGCTGCACGAGGGGGACATGCTGCTGTTCTGTGGCGACGTGGAGAGCGTCGGCGTGTTGCAGGAGCTCAAAGGGCTGGATCTCTACGGCCAGCACCGCCTCAACGGCCAGCACCTGGTGGAGGTGATCGTCAGCCACAGCTCGCGCCTGGTGGGGCAGACCATCAAGGATGCGGAGTTTCGTACCCACTTCGATGCGGTGGTGCTGGCGGTGCGCCGGGGCGAGACCCAGCTCACCGGCGGCCTCGGCCAGATTGAACTGCACGCAGGGGATACCTTGCTGCTGGCCCCCGGCCCCAAGTTTGCGGGCAACAAGTCCCTCTCCCGGGAGTTCGTGGTGGTGAGCGGGCTGGAGGCCTCCACCCGGCTCGATGCCACGCGCAGCGCCGCCGTGGTGGCGGGGTTCCTCGGGGTGCTGACCCTGTCGGTGCTCGATTTGGTGCCGCTCTTCAAGGGGCTGCTGGTGATGCTGGTGGTGCTGCTGTTTTCACGCATCCTGACCCTGGACGAGATCCGCCGCCGCTTTCCCCTGGATATCTGGCTGGTGGTGGGCGGGGCGCTGGCCATCGCCGATCAGCTGGAGAAGAGCGGCCTGGCCAAGCTCATCGCCGACTGGCTGATGGGGGAGTTCAACGGCGCCAGTCCCTTTATCGCCTTCGTGGGGATCTATCTGTTTACCCTGGTGCTGACGGAGCTGATGAGCAACAACGCGGCGGCGGCCCTGGCCTTCCCCATGGGATTCCAGCTGGCGCTCAGCATGGATGTCTCCACCATGCCGTTCATTCTGGCGGTGCTGTTCGGGGCGAGTTCCAGCTTTATCCTGCCCTACGGCTACCAGACCAACCTGATGGTCTATGCGGCGGGCAACTACAAGATGCCGGATTATCTCAAGCTGGCCCTGCCGGTCTCCCTGGCCTACAGCATCGGGGTGATCGTCATGGTGCCCCTGCTGTTTCCGTTTTAAGGTCTGATACCGGGGGATGTGTTAAGGGCTGCTTATGTTAACGCGGCTTTTATCAAGGCTGCTTATGATACAGGGGAGTGCCAGGGCACTGGCATCCAGGCGTGAGCGCCAATCAGGGGGGGTTGCATGCGCAATATCAGGGCATCAGCATTTTGCCGCCTCATGGTGCGAGGCGGCTCCCCGAGGTAGCGGACAGTTTTCAGTATTGCGGCGTGAGCGCCAATCAAGGAGTGTTGGATGAGCAATGCCATGGCATCAGCACGTTGTCGGCTGATAGTCCGAGGCGGCTCCCCGCGGTGCCGGACAGTTTAAGTTTTGAGGCGTGAGCGCCAATCAAGGAGTGTTGGATGAGCAATATCGTGTGGCATCAGCATGCCGTCGACAAACAGAGCCGGGCCGAGCAGAAGGGGCAAAAGCCCCTGGTGATCTGGTTCACCGGGCTCTCCGGGGCGGGCAAGTCCACCCTGGCGGGGGCGCTGGAGCAGGCCCTGACCGCCTCGGGCAAGCACACCTACCTGCTGGATGGGGACAATGTGCGCCACGGCCTGTGCGGCGATCTCGGCTTCGATGACGCCGCCCGCCAGGAGAATATCCGCCGGGTCGGCGAAGTGGCAAAACTGATGGTGGATGCGGGCCTTATCGTCCTCACCGCCTTTATCTCGCCGTTCCGTGCCGAGCGGCAACTGGTGCGCAATCTTGTGGGTGAAGGGGAGTTTGTCGAGGTGTTTGTCGATGCCCCCCTTAGCGTGTGTGAAGAGCGTGACCCCAAGGGGCTCTACAAGAAGGCGAGGGCGGGGGAAATTCGCAATTTCACCGGTATCGACTCCGCTTACGAGGCACCCGAGCAGCCGGAAATCCATCTGCTGAACGCCGGCAAGCCGGTGGATGCGCTGGTGGATGAGCTGCTGACCGCCCTGCGGCAGCGGGGGTTGATTGACTAAGGTCGGTTGTCAGCGTCGAATTTTGATAAACAGGGGGGCGTTTGCCCCTTTGTCTATTGCTGGCTGAACTTGGGCGCAATAAACGTGAAAATAAAGGATTCCCTCCGCAGATTAGCTCTATATTGTCGAGCGCCTCTAATTCTCCCTGATAAAGTTCCGACAGTGTTGGTCAAAGGGATTGCATTTACTTCCATCTCTCGAAATTCCTGTCTCACGACACTGCATTGTTGCCTCAGTGCAGGTGGTCAAGGAAAAGAAAATCTGCAGGGCCGACGCATGATCATTCTTTGCGCTAGTTGATCAAGTATCGATCAGTTGAGCGGCGCCAAGTACGATTTTA
>NZ_JAPDBZ010000059.1:0-23758 GCF_027705505.1 Aeromonas sp. QDB56 | reverse complement strand
GATCTATCAACCCCCGAAAGGGGATCAAGAGATGATCGTCACATTCGACTGTCAACGGGGGGCTGGTGAACGCTTACGTTTCAAGGATGTCCTGTTTCGCCCCAAGCGCTCTACTCTAAAGAGCCGTTCCCAAGTCAGCCTGACCCGCCAGTTCACCTTCAAGCACACCCAGACCCAATGGCAGGGCGTGCCCGTCATCGCCGCCAACATGGATACCGTCGGCAGCTTCGCCATGGCGCGTACCCTGGCCAGCTTCGAGATGATGACGGCGGTGCACAAGCACTACAGCCTTGCGCAGTGGCAAACCTTCGTCAATGAGACCGACCCGGCCCTGCTGGGCCACGTAATGGTCTCCACCGGCACCTCGGAGGAGGACTTCACCAAGACCCGCCAGATCCTCGCGATGTCCAGCGCCCTGCGCTTCATCTGCGTGGACGTGGCCAACGGCTACTCCCAGCACTTCGTCGAGTTTTTGCGCAAGATCCGCGAGGCCTGCCCGAACCACGTCATCCTGGCAGGCAACGTGGTGACCGGCGAGATGGTGGAGGAGCTGATCCTCTCCGGCGCCGACATCGTCAAGGTGGGCATAGGCCCGGGCTCGGTCTGCACCACCCGGGTCAAGACCGGGGTCGGCTACCCGCAGCTCTCCGCCATCATCGAGTGTGCCGATGCGGCCCACGGCCTGGGTGGCCAGATCGTCGGTGACGGCGGCTGCACCTGCCCGGGGGATGTGGCCAAGGCATTTGGCGGCGGCGCCGACTTCGTGATGCTGGGGGGCATGCTGGCCGCTCACGAAGAGTGCGGCGGTGAAATCGTCGAGGTCGATGGCGAGCCCTTCATGAAGTTCTACGGCATGAGCTCGGCCAGCGCCATGGACAAGCACGCCGGCGGCGTCGCCGAGTATCGCGCCTCCGAAGGCAAAACCGTACTGCTGCCCTACCGCGGCCCGGTGGAGAACACGGTGCGCGACATCCTGGGCGGGGTGCGATCCACCTGCACCTATGTGGGTGCCAGCCAGTTGAAAGAGCTCACCAAACGCACCACCTTCATCCGGGTGCGCGAGCAGGAGAACAACGTCTACGGCAAGGAGTAAGTTCCTCCTTCGGCCCCGAGCCGACCGTTAGAAGCCAGCCAACCGGTGTGCTACCCTGCGCACCGGTTTTTTGCATCTGGGACCCTGCGCCATGACAAGCCCTCTCCCCCCGTTCGACTGGGACATCTTCTGCTGCGTCGTCGACAACTTCGGTGACATCGGCGTCACCTGGCGACTCGCCCGCCAGCTCAAACAGGAAGGCGCGCTCCCGGCGCAGAAGAGTGAGATGCAGGTGCGGCTCTGGGTGGACGATCTGGCTAGCTTCGCCCGCATCTGCCCGGCGCTCGACCCCGCACAGGACGGTCAGTGGGTCGATGGCATCTATGTCCAGCACTGGCACGAGCGCCTCCCCGCCGACATGACCCCGGCCAGGGTGGTCATCGAGGCGTTTGCCTGCGAGCTGCCCGCCCCCTTTATCGAACGCATGGCCGAGCAGACCACGCCCCCCTGCTGGATCAACCTCGAATACCTCTCCGCCGAGAGCTGGGTCGAGGATTGCCATGGCCTCGCCTCGCCCCAGCAGGTCGGCAGCCGGCGCCTCGACAAGTACTTCTTCTTCCCGGGTTTCACCGCCAGAACCGGCGGCCTCTTGTGCGAGCACGGCCTCATCGTCGAGCGCGAGCGCTGGCAGCAGGATGAAGCGGGACTGACTGCCTACTGGGCCAGCCTCGGCCTGCCACCCCAACGAGAAGACGAGCTGCGGATCAGCCTCTTTACCTACGAGAGCGAGGCGCTCAGGAGCCTGGTCGAGGGCTGGCGCCAGACCGTCACCCCCGTCACCCTGCTGCTGCCGCTGGGGCGCTCCCTCGACGACGTGCTCATCGGCGCAGGGCTGGCAGAGGCCATTCCCGGTGCCCGGGCCGGAGATCTGCTCCAGGCGGGCAACCTCACCATCAAGCTGCTGCCGATGACCGATCAGAGGGGCTACGATCGCCTGCTGTGGAGCTGCGATCTCAACCTGGTGCGCGGGGAGGACTCCTTCGTGCGGGCCCAGTGGGCGGGGCGCCCCTTCCTCTGGCACATCTACCAGCAGGAAGAGGATGCCCACATGGTCAAGCTGGACGGTTTTCTCGACCACTACCTCTCCCCCTTGCCAGCGCCGGCCGGTCAGTGGCTGCGCCGCTTCAACCATGCCCTCAACCGGGGGGAGCATACGGGTGAACTCTGGGCACAATGGCCTCAATACGCGGCCATATGTCAGCAACATGGGCGCACCTGGCCACAGAGGCTGCTGGCGGACGGGGATCTCGTCACGAGGTTGGTGAAATTTTTAGAAAGCCGTATATAATCTGGCAGTTTTTATCCGTCCGTTTCACGAACAGGAATTTTTTACATGAAAACCGCACAGGAAATCCGCGCTGGTAACGTAGTCATGATCGGCACCGAGCCGATGGTGGTCCAGAAGGCTGAATTCAACAAATCCGGCCGTAACTCCGCCGTGGTCAAGATGAAGCTGAAGGGTCTGCTGAACGGCAGCGCCACCGAGACCGTCTTCAAGGCCGACGACAAGCTGGAAGTCGTTCAGCTGGAGCGTAAAGAGTGCACCTACTCCTACTACTCCGACCCGCTGTATGTCTTCATGGACACCGAGTACAACCAGTACGACGTCGAGAAAGACAACCTGGGTGATGCCCTGAACTACCTGGTAGACGGCATGGAAGACCTCTGCGAAGTGACTTTCTACAACGAGAAAGCCATCTCCGTAGAACTGCCGACCACCATCGTGCGTGAAGTCGAGTACACCGAGCCGGCCGCCCGTGGCGACACCTCCGGTAAAGTGACCAAGCCTGCCCGCCTGAAGGGCACCTCCTACGAGCTGGCCGTTGCCGCCTTCGTGGAGATCGGTGACAAGATCGAAATCGACACCCGTACCGGTGAATTCAAGCGTCGCGTCAACTAAGTTGACCCCTTGATGTGATTGCAAAAAAAGCGAGCCAAGGCTCGCTTTTTTATTGGCTGGCACCTCACGGCCGGCCTGATGAGAAGCCGTGCCCCTAGCGGCGATGGGCCAGTGCCCGCACCAGCCTGTCCCCCACCCCCTGTACCAGTTGCACCAGCAGCAGCAACATGACCACTGTCCCTGCCATCACCTTGTCGTCAAAGCGCTGGTAGCCGTAGCGGATCGCCAGATCCCCGAGCCCGCCGCCACCGACAACCCCTGCCATGGAGGAGAAGCCAATGAGCATCACCACCGTCAGGGTGAGTCCGGCCAGCAGCGCCGGCAAGGCCTCGGGCAGCAGCGCCTTGACGACCACGTGCCAGCCGCTGCCCCCCATGGCGAGCACGGCTTCGACGCGCCCCTTGTCCACCTCATCGAGGGCGCTCTCCACCACCCGGGCAAAGAAGGGGAAGGCCCCCAGGGTAATGGGAACGATGGCGGCGGTGCTGCCCAGTGAGGTGCCGACCACCAGCCGGGTCAGGGGGATCAGGGCGATCAGGAGCACCACGAAGGGGAGCGACCGCCCGATGTTGATACCGATCCCCAGCACCATGTTGAGACGGGGCAAGGGCAGCACGCCCCCGGGACGGGTCACCACCAGCAGCACCCTGGTCGGCAGCCCCAGCAACAGGGTGAACACGGCCGCCACTCCCACCATGTAGAGCGTTTCGAGCGACCCCTGATACATCAGTTCGAGCAAGGCATCGACACTCAGGCGACTCTGCATAAACGCACCTCCTCTGTGACTCCGTGACGCGCCATGAAACGCCGCAGGATCTCGGGATCCGGCAACAAGGCCTGTCGCACGCGGGAGTCGGGGTTGGCCAGCAGGGTGCCCAGAGCGCCGCTTTCCACCAGCTGACCCTGTTCAAGCAATGCTGCGTGATCGCAGATGGCCCTGACCACCTCCAGCTCGTGGGTGATGAGCACTATGGTGATCCCGAGGCGGCGGTTGATGTCGGCAAGCAGCGCCAGCACCGACTCCGTGGTCTCCGGATCCAGGGCACTGGTCGCCTCGTCACAGAGCAAGTGGCGCGGATTGGCGGCCAGGGCGCGGGCGATGCCCACTCGTTGCTTCTGCCCCCCCGACAACTGGGAGGGAAAGGCGCGACGGTGCTCGCCAAGCCCCACCAGTTCCAACAGCTCGCTGACCCGGGCCGCCCACTCCCGGCGCGCCACTCCGGCGATTTCCAGCGGGACCGCCACGTTCTCCTCCACGCTGCGGGCGTGCAGCAGATTGAAGTGCTGGAAAATCATGCCGGTCCCCTGACGGTGGCGGCGCAAGGCCGCTCCCTCCAGGGCCGTGATGTCGCGACCATCGAACAGGATGCGGCCCCGGCTTGGCCGCTCCAGCAGATTGAGGCAACGAATGAGCGTGCTCTTGCCCGCGCCGCTGCGCCCGAGAATGCCGTAGATGGCCCCATCCGGAATCTCGAGCGACCCCCCCTCCAGAGCGGGTTGCCCGTGCCCCGGGTACTGCTTGCCGAGCCCCTCCAGCACGATCATGACTGCCGCCCGGCCACCGGGATCACCGACCCCTTGTAGCTCTTGCGAATGAAGTCGGCGATCGCCCTGGACTCCAGATCCCGCGCCAACTGGCGGATCCGCGGATCATCCTTGAGCGCCGGGGTGGTCACCAGGATGTTGGCGTAGGGATTGTTCTGGGCGCTCTCCAGCCCCAGGGCATCGCGAGCAGGCTCCAGCCCCGCCTCCAGGGCATAGTTGCCATTGATCACCGCCAGATCCACGTCGTCGAGGGAGCGCGGCAGCTGCGGCGCCTCGATCTCCAGGATCCTGAGCGCCTTGGGGTTGGTGGCGATGTCGTGCACCGTCGCCAGATCCCGCGCCGGATCTTCATGGCCGGCCTTGAGGGTGATGAGCCCCTCGTGCTGCAACAGATAGAGGGCCCGGCTCAGGTTGGTGACATTGTTGGGCAGGGCTATCACCGCCTTTTCCGGTACCTCCCTCAGGTGCTTGAACTTCTTCGAATAGATGCCAAGAGGCTCCACGTGTACGGTCGCGGCCACCACCAGCTCGGTGCCGAGCGCCTTCTCCTGATCCCGCAGGTAAGGGACGTGCTGGAAGTAGTTGGCATCCACATCACCCGCCACCAACAGGGCATTGGCATTGATGCCGCCGCTGAGCTCGATCACCTGCAGATCCAGCGAAGGGTCCTGGCGTTTCACCTCGCCGAGGATATCCGCATGGGGCAGTGGATCCGCGGCAACCCGCAGCGCCTGGGCTGCCTGGGCGGAGAGAGAGAGTCCGAGGGCCAATACCAGGCCGCTCAGGGAAAACAGTCCGTGCTTGTTCATCTTGTGCTCCTTGCCATACAATCAATGGGTGGTTTCGCCGACCGCCAGCGCCCGGGGCGCCGACAACAGATCGGCATGGTGGCGCAATGCCACATCAGGGTGGGAACGCAGCCGCCCCTTGAGGTAGTTCCAGCCCACCTCCCGCAGCAGCGGATTGTGCGGGTCGGTGGCAGGCCCCCTGGCTTCACGGGCCAGTGTCTCGGGCAGCGGATAGACGGGCACCACGGCGTCGAGCTGGGCCCCCAGGAAGAAGGCGATGGAGAGACGCTCCTGCCCCGGCGCCGACGGCACCACCCGGTGCACGGTCGCACGCAGGTAGCCGTTGCTGGCGAGCTCCAGCAGCTCACCGATGTTGACCACGAAGGTGCCGGGGAGCGGGAGCGCGTCGATCCAGTGATCCGGCGCCACCTCCACCTGCAGGCCGGGCTGGTCATCCTGCAGCAGGAAGCTCAGGAAGCCCGAATCCTTGTGGGGACCGACCCCCTGGGTGGCGCCCCGCTCACCGGGATAGCGGATCAGCTTGATATGTTCGTTGGGACGCTCTCCGTGCAGGGCATCGAAGGCATCTGGCGACAGTGCGAGCGCCTCGGCAAAAGCCCCGAGCAGAGTACGGGACATGCGGGTCATCTGCCCACGCCAGCGCGTCAGCACGGGTTGCAGTGTCGGCAGCACCTCCGGCCACTGATTCGGCCCCTGCAACCGCCACCAGGGCGGGTCGCCCGCCGCGCGCGGCAAGGCTGGGCGATCGGCACCGATATCAAACTGCTCTCTCCAGTCGGGTTGACCCCGGGTCAGCTCCGCCCCCGGTCGGTTGTAGCCACGAAAATGGGGAGAGTGGATCATGGCGACCTGCTGCTTGGCCGCCAGAGGCAGCGCAAAGAAGGCCCGCGATAGCTGCTGTACCTCCTGTTGCAGCTCGGGATCGATGCCGTGGCCGGTCAGGTAGAAAAATCCCGTCTCTCTCGCGGCATCGCGCAACGATGCCAGAAAATCGGCCCGGGCGTCGGGCGAGGCATCCAGCTGCCTCAGGTCGAGGATGGGCAAGTGAACCAAGGTGCTCATGGCGATAACGCTCCCTGTCGATGGAAAGTGAGGGTGAATCTCTCGTTCTGACGAGACAGGGGGAAGAATTCTCCGCCTGCGGCCAGTGACAACATGCCCCGGCCCCCCTGTCTGCCTGCCCTTACTGAACCATGTATGGGTCACGGGATGGAACAATCAAAACCGGGAATGCTTTGCCATTTGGAACAATCCCGGGCCCGTGCCCGGCCCGCCGGTCAGACCCTCTTCGCCACCGCCGATGCCGATGTGCCCCCTTGCCCTAAAGAAACCCCCGGCGAGGCCGCTATGAGGGAGTGCTGGAGGATCCCCCATGACATTTCGCCCCTATCTGCTGCTGACCCTGCTTGCTTTTGCCGCCCACGGCGCCGGGCAGGCACCGTCAAGCGCCGCCCCGGATCCAGCCCCCCTGGTTCCCCCCGACTACTGGCAGAGCAGCGACTGGCAGGGAATACCCGACAGCACCAGGGTGGACAAGCAACAGGTACTGTTTGCCAAGCACGACAGCGACAACTACGTGGGTCTGGTCATCCTGCTGCCCGACTGGCAGCGCAGCGGCCAGCTGTGGCAACTGACCCGGGAGCTGGGGCGCCTCGGTTTCGATACCCTGCTGCTGCTCCCCTCGCCGCAGCAGACCGAGCTCGACCCTGCCGCCGAGAAGAAACAGCAGGTCATCGACGATTTTCGCAAGCAGTTTGCCTCCCGCATCAGCAAGCTGGGGGATGCCAAGCTGCAGGAGGGGGGCTTCAAGCTGCTGCTGGCCCAGGGTACCAGCGCCGCCTGGGCCGCCAACCTCATCGCCAGCGAACAGTTGCCCGCCCCCGATGCCCTGGTGCTGCTCGACGGCTTCTTCCCCAACCAGCTGAGCAACCAGACCCTCGCCAAGCAAATAGCCCAGGGCAGCATCCCTACCCTGGATCTCTATCAGGAGGAGGGAGGACGCTGGCCCCTGCTGGCGGCCGAAGCCCGCAGAAGCGAGAGCCGCCGCAGCCACAAGCTCAACTACCGCCCCTATGCCCTGATGGACCTGGAGGAGACGCCGGGGCGCATCCAGGGCTGGCTGACGCACCTGGGCTGGATCTGAGTCCCTCCGAGGCACAGCCACCCGCCTTTACCTTCCCCATCGGACTTGGCCCGATGCCACCGCGCTGGTCAGCCGCCCTCCATGTTTGGCATCATGTCCGAACCAATGGCAGGAGGCTTCATGCAGCAAATCGTGTTTCTCGACAGCGACACCCTGGACACCGGCATCAATCTACGCCGCCCCGATTTTCCCCATCACTGGCAAAGCTACCCGACCACGGCACCGGATCAGGTGGTGGAGCGGCTCAAGTGCGCCAGCATCGCCATCATCAACAAGGTGCGCATCGGGGCCGATGAACTGGCCCAGCTGCCCGAACTGCGCCTGATCGCCCTGGCCGCCACCGGCAGCGACAACCTGGATCTGGAGGCGTGCCGCGCCGCCAATGTCGCCGTGTGCAATATCCGCAACTACTCGGGCCCTTCCGTCCCCGAGCACGCCATGGCCCTGATGCTCGCCCTGTCGCGCAACCTGTTCGCCTGGCGCCAGTCCCTGCTGGAGGGGCGCTGGCAACAAAGCGGCCAGTTCTGCTTCTTCGACCACCCCATCACGGATCTGCATGGCAAGCGCCTCGGGATCATCGGCAAGGGAACCCTGGGACAGGCACTGGGACAGCGGGCCAGCTCCATCGGGATGGAGGTTTACTATGCCCAGAGCCAGGTCGGCTCCCCGGGGGATGACGACAGGCTGCCCCTGGATGCCCTGCTGCAAAGTTCGGATGTGATCAGCCTGCACTGCCCGCTCACCCCCTACACCCGCCATCTCATCGGGGAGCGGGAGCTGGCCCTGATGAAACCGGGCGCCCTGCTCATCAACGTGGGCCGTGGCGGTCTGGTGGACGAGCAGGCGCTGCTCGAAGCCCTCGGCAACGGCCGTCTGGGCGGCGCCGGTTTCGATGTGGCGAGTGTCGAGCCGCCGCCTCCGGATCACCCTCTGATGCAGGCCCTGCGTTACCCCAATTTCATCCTGACTCCCCACGTGGCCTGGGCCAGCGAAGAGTCGATGCAGCGCCTCGCGGATCAGCTCATCGACAACATCAACGCCTTCTCCCTTGGCAGGCGCCAGCACCGGCTGGTGTAAGAGGCCGCTCGCCGCCCCTCACGGGCCGGCAGCGGGATCAAAAAAGGGGCCAAAGGCCCCTTTTTGTCGGTCAGCTTGCCGCGGCATCAGTCGTCATGCCATCTGTGCTTGCGGTGCTTTTTGTGTTTCTTGTGGTGCTTGTGATAGCGCCTGTCATCGTAATAGCGATCGCCGCGGCTCTCATGACCATCCCCGGTCCTGGCTCCGATGGCAGAGCCACCGGCACCACCGATGCCGGCGCCGATCAGCTGGCCCGTGCTGCCACCGACGCTCTTGCCGATGGCAGCCCCGCCCAGGGCACCAACGGCGCCGCCGAGCGCAGCTTCGTTCTTGTTGCCTCTATTGGCCGTGGCCGCACCACCGGCCGCGCCCCCCAGGGCTGCCCCCACCAGGGCGCCGGTGTCGCCACCCAGCTCCTTGCCGATCATGGTGCCCGCCACCCCGCCGGCTCCGCCGCCGAGAATGGTATTGAGGGTCTCGGATGCCTGCACCTGTCCTGTGCCCAACAGCAACGCCCCCAGCAGCGCCAGTGCGCTCATGCCAAACGGTTTCATTTTCATGGGGTACTCCTGTCAAACCTGATGATTGATTATTTTTCCCTACACTATACAAAGCCCCCTGACCTGCGCCACTGCCGCAAGGGGCACCTCACGGCCAGCCCTCCCTGTCTCCGGTTCGCGACACAATGCAAGAAAGCAGGCTAACCACCTGAAACCACATCAAAAAAAAAGGTCACACGAGAAATCATCCCCGTCATGACCCTTTTCTAGGCCCAAAGGCCCTTTTTTGCAGCGATCACCGTCAGACAGATACTGTCACAACCTCCCCGTCAACGGGCAACGACGCCGCCAGATGCCAGCAATCCCGCCCCTGGTGCTTGCTCTCGTACAGGCAGGCATCGGCCCGCTCGAGCAGCGTCAGGGCATCATCCGGATAGCGCGCGCCGCCGGCGCTCAGGGTGATGGCGTCGGCGAACTCCCGCCATTTCAGGGCCTTCACCCGACCGAGCAGGTGGGTCAGGCGACATTCCACCTCCGCCTGCTCCCAGGGCAGCAAGGCCGCAAATTCATCGCCCCCGATGCGGTAGACCTGCTCATCCCCCAGGGTTCTCGCCATGATGGTGGCTACCCGAAACAGCACCGCATCCCCCACACCGTGTCCCCAGCTGTCGTTGACGCGCTTGAAGTTGTCCACATCGAACAGCACCAGCCAGTAGGGTGTCCCCGCCTGCTCCAGCCCGGCCCGCTGCTGATCGAAGGCCCTCCGGTTCAGGATGCCGGTGAGAGGGTCGTGGAGCAGGGCATCCTGCCCTTGCAGCAGGCTGTTTCGCACCTGTTCTATCTCCCCCAGGCTGCCGTGCACGAACCAGGTTCGCTGACGCCGCTGGATCTCCTTTCGCGCCTCATCCCGGATGAGGCCGCTGAGCGAGCCCTGCACAAGCGCCTGCTCCTGGCGAAAGATCCGCATCAGAAAGCACAGGCTGCACAGCCAGATGCAGAGCAGCGCCAGGGCGGGCAGCACCACCATCAGCAGGGTGTCTTGCAGGTTTTCATGAAAATGGGAGGGGGGGAGATAGACGTTGAGATCCCACTCCATCCCCTCCAGAGCGTGTTGCAGGTGGCGACCTGCCCAGAACCCGTCCAGGCCGACCGCCTGCGTCTCCCGCTCGAGACGGGGCGGCAACAGCGACAAATTGTGCCTCACCACCAGCTTGCCGCCCTTGCGCTCGGTGATGTAGAGGGCCACCGGATCCTCACCCACCGCCCGGTGCAACGCCCCCTGCAAGGCGCTGAACGACATGTCCACCATCAGCAGCCCAAGCAGTTGCCCCTCATCATCCTTGACCCGCTTGATGAGAGTCAGTACCTGCCGGGCCGAATCGAACTCCGGGTAGGGACCGAACCAGACGAGATCATCGCCCTAGCCGGACAGGGTCTGGTACCAGGGCCGCGCCTGTGCCCGGTAGCCCTCTGGTTGCTGCCAGTCGGGATAGCTGTCGAGCCGATGGGTGCGCGCGTTGTAGAAATAGAGGAAGTGGGCGTCGTACTTGAACTGATGGGCAATGGCCCAGATGGGATTGATGGCCGATGCCCCGGCAGCGATGGCCTGCTTGTCCAGGGACGCTTCCAGTACGCCAAGCTGGCGGCGGTTGTCCTGCGCCATGTCCTGGAGCAGGGTGGCGTCGAGGGCGGCCAGCATGTGACCGTAACCCGCCACCGTCTTGTCGATGCTGCTCAGGTAGCTGGCTGCCGCCAGCAACAGGGTGGCGATCAGCACCAGCCCTCCCAGGAGAAACGACAGCGGAGTCAGTATGTAATAGCGTTCCTTGATCAGCGCCGCCGTCATGTCAATCTCTATAAAATGTCATATTGGATGAATTTTATAGATTAAAAATCTGCAAAATATATTAATTGAAGTCATTAATATCCACTGCTAATGATAAAAAAGATATCAAGGTGTCTCACGGCCATATTCACATCCGTCATGTGAATATCCATAAAAAGTAGAAACAGTCATTACTCCTCGTTGACGGTTTATTGCCCGCAAGGTGATATAGTCGATGACTCGAGAAATTGGAGCCAGATGACCTTTGTCGGCAACGCTGGCGGTGATGATTCATCAACCAAGGAGATGTTATGAGCAGTCCGTTTATCGAACAGATCAAAGCACGTCGTACCATCTATGCCCTGGGCAACCGGGTGACCCACTCCGAGGCCCAGCTGACCGCCCTCATCAAGGATGCCGTCAAGCACAGCCCCTCTTCGTTCAACTCCCAGAGTTCCCGCGCCGTCATCCTGTTCGGCGAGCAGCACCACAAGCTGTGGGACATCGTCAAGGCGGAGCTCAAGAAGATAGTGCCGCCGGAGGCCTATCCCCAGAGTGAAGCCAAGATCAACGGCAGCTTCCGCGCCGGGACTGGCACCGTGCTCTTCTTCGAAGACACCGCCGTCATCGAGGATCTTCAGCAGAAATTCGCTCTCTATGCCGACAACTTCCCCATCTGGTCCGAACATGCCACCGGGATCGCCCAGTTCGCGGTCTGGACCACCCTGACCCAGGAGGGCATCGGCGCCTCCCTGCAACACTACAACCCGCTCATCGACGATGCGGTGCGCAAGGAGTGGGACCTGCCCGCCAGCTGGCTGCTTCGTGCCCAGATGCCTTTTGGCAGCATAGAGCAACCTGCCGGCGACAAGACCTTCATCGACGACGACGTGCGTTTCCGGGTCTTCAAGTAAGCCTTCACGCCCCCTCCACCAGGGGGCGTTTTCTTCTCTCCCCCTCGTTCACCCTTGTCACGTGCCAGCCATACTCTGAACAAACCCCCTCTTGTCAGGAGGTCCCCATGGGGGACATCGCACGCCAACGTACCTCATGCACATTGACGCCCTTGTCCGCTCTGTTGTGTGTCGCCGCCCTGGTACTGCTGTTCTCGCTGATCGGCATCTTCACCCGCCCCCCCAACCTGCTGGCGGCCTTCTGGCCTGCCAATGCGGTCCTGCTCGGCTGCATGGTGCGCTATCCACGCCTGGCCACCCCGGCGGGCTGGGCCGGCGGCATACTGGGCTTTTTTCTCGCCGCCCTCTTCACCGGCGAGCCCCTGTTCAAAACCATCCTGCTGACCTGCGGCAACCTGGCCGGCATCGGCGTCGGGTATCTGCTGATGCATCGGCTCGCGCCTGCCGACAAGCTCCTCAGGCGCCCCACCTCCCTCGTGCTCCTGCTGCGAAACACCCTGGCCGCCTCCCTCGCCGCCGGCGTGGTCGGCGCCATCATCAATCCCATCCTGTCTCTGGGCCCCCCGCTCTACGGGCTGGGCTTCTGGTTTGCCAGCGAGCTGGTGAACTACATGACCATACTGCCGGTGCTCCTGACACTGCCTCCCCATGACAGCGTGCCCCCCTGGCGCACCTTCCTTTACCGCACCGAGTTCTCCTGGGCCAGATTGATGCCGCTGCTGAGCCTGGTGGCCTCCCTGCTGCTCACCCTGCTCGTCGAGGGGCCGGGATCCATCGCCTTCCCGGTACCGGCGCTGCTCTGGTGCGCCGTCACCTACTCCGTCTTCGCCACCAGCCTGCTGACCCTGAGTTACAGCACCCTGATCCTGATCGCCCTCTCAAACGGCCACCTCGTCATCAATCACGATGTCCAGACCCAGTACTGGATGTTCTCCGTCCGGATAGGGGTCATGTTGATCGCTCTCACCCCCCTGACCGCCGCCAGCATCATGGCGGCCCGCAACAGCCTGCTGCGGGAGATGAAACACCTGGCCCACCACGATCACCTGACCGGTGCGCTGAACCGGGCCGGCTTCTGGTCGGCCGCCAATGAACTGCTCCAGCACCTCACGGTGCAGCGCTACCCTGTGGCGATCTGCATGCTGGACATCGATCATTTCAAACGCATCAATGATCGTCACGGTCACGAAGAGGGTGACAACCAGTTGAGCAGCTTCGCGGCCCGGGTGCGCGACCAGCTTCGACCGGGAGATCTCTTTTGTCGCCTGGGGGGAGAGGAGTTCGTGGCCATCTGGCCCGGCCTCAGCGAGGAGCAGGCCATGGCGGTGGCCGAGCGGCTGCGAAAAATCGTCGCGCAGCCAGGGGAAGAAAAGGGAGCCGAGCCCGCCGTCTGCATCACGGTCAGCATCGGTATCGCCTCCCAGAGAGAGGGCCCCTTCAATCTGGACGAGCTGCTCTCTCGCGCCGATCAGGCGCTCTATCTGGCCAAGCACAATGGCCGCAACCGGGTGGAACGCTATTCGGCTGAGCAGGCTTCCCCCAGCATCGGGCAATCTTGCGGCGCCTGAATGGCGTGCCCCTTGTCGTCATCATCCTGCCTCTGCCGGCAGCGGGGCAGGCAGATGAAGATGGAGCCCGTCCGGTGCCACCTCGATCTCGATCCCGCGCCAGTCCCGCAGCCAGCCCTTGAGCCTGTCGTCATACCGCCTTGTTCCCCCCATCTGCACCACCTGGCAACCCGCCTGCAGGGCGCTGGCGATGCCCGCTGGCGCATCCTCGAACACCAGGCAATCGGCCGGAGCCAGTCCCAACCGGCTGGCAGCCAGCAAATAAGGCTCGGGATCCGGCTTGCCCCGTACCACATCCCCGGCGCACACCAGGAGACGGGGCAGCGGCAATCCGGCGTGCAGCAGCCGGTGCTCTGCCACCCTCCGGCTTGCGGAAGTCACCAGCGCCCAGCGCGTCGGCGGCAGTTGTGCGAGCCGTCGCCGGGCACCGTCCATGTCCAGCAGCAGGGCCGCGGCCTTCAAGCGCACCGCGCTCACAGGGCTCTCCCCGCCAGCGCATCGGCGAAGACCTGCCGCTGGGCAGCGGCCTCGTAACAGGCGAGCGCCTGCTCCGCATTGCTGGCCCACACCGGCAAGGGGGCGACGACGAACCCCTGCTGCAACAGACTGGTCAGCAGCTCCCCGGTCTCCGGTGCGGCCAGCGGCTGAGCCATCACCAGGCTCCCCTTGATCAAAAACAGATAGCGTTCGCTCGACATGACATGACTCCTTGTGACTGAACAGCGGGCAAGCAGGCCCGTTTCGAGACCATTAGAACAAGGAGATTAGATAATTTATAATCAATAAATCACCACATTGGATAACCAAATGGAATGAGATTCGACCTGAGACAATTGCAGGTCTTCGTCACGCTGGCCGAGAGTGCCAACTACCGGGAGGCGGCCAGCCGGCTTTTTGTGACGCAACCGGCCCTGACCAAGCAGATCCAGGGGCTGGAGCAGGCCCTCGGCAGCACCCTGTTCAACCGGGGCCGCCACGGGGCCGAGCTGACCGCCATCGGCCTCCAGTTGCTGCCCCAGGCCATGGCTCTGGTGGATCACGGCAAGGGATTTGAGCAGCATGCCCTGGCGCTGGCAAGCGGTGCCGCCGGACGCCTCAACATCGGGTTCGGGCTCTCCAGCTTCGCACTGGCCCCCTCCCTGGTAGCCCGTTTCAAGCAGCAGGCCCCCGACGTGCTGGTTCACCTGCGGGACACCACCTCCGCCATCCAGCAGGAGCACTTGCTGGCGGGTAGGCTGCAACTGGGCTTCATGCGACGGCCTGATGCGCCGCAGCTGAGGGAACACAGGCTGCTGACGGACAGACTGGTGCTGGCCGTCCCCACCCAGGTGGCAGGGCCGGACTTCGACCTGGAGCGGGCGCTGATCCGCGATCCCTTGCTGCAGATGGTGGGCCATCGCTGCCCGGGTCTCAGCCAGCAGATCGCCCGCTTTCTCGGCGCCAACCGGCTGACCGGTCTCATCCAGGAGGCGGAAGACATCCAGACCCTGGTCGCCCTGGTGGCCGCCGGTATCGGCAACGCCATCCTGCCGCGCAGCGTGGGGTTCATCGCAGGCAAGGAGGTGACCCTCTACCCCCTCTCCGGCCCCTGGTCGGAATGGGAAATCAGCCTGGTGTGGAACCCGGAATTTGCCGATCCCATTCGGGATCGCTTTCTGGCCCTGGTCAGGGCGGCATATCCGCAGAGCCACAGCCTCTGAGAGGAGCGCAGCCCGAACCGGAATCCTGAAGTACAAAACGGCTGGCTAATGGCCACACCACTGCCGCTCGCAGGGGATGCCGTCTCCTTCCCCATCCATCTTGGTATTGGGGCAATTTTGCAAAAACCAGGTCGCCTCCTCGCAGGAAGTCATCTGGGAGCAATGCTGACGGCCATCGCACTGACGAACAAAAGTCGGTGCCTGAATCGTACTGTTCGAAGTACTGTCCTCCTGGCTAAAAGAGGGAGCGGATGGAAGTGAGGCAAACTCGGCCGAGAAGCGGGAATAGAGGGAGAACAACCCCGCCAGCACCAATAGGGGGATTAACTTGCCACCCCAGCGCCCCTTGCGACGAGGAGCATGATACTCCCGGGTTCTATATGTGGTGGCGTGTGGTGCCCGAGGGCTCAAATCCTCCCTGCTCCCACGATCCGGCATGGATGGCATAGGTCCGCCAGCCAGCGAGAGCGGGCGGTCGGGAAAGAACACTTGTACGGCACAAGGCTTGCCATCCTTGCTGCTCCCGATCAGATAGGAAACCTTTTCCCCCACCTCCGGCGGCCTGCCATCGAATTGCAGGGTGGTGATGTGAACAAAAAGATCGGCTCCGCCCTGCTCCTGCTTGATGAACCCGAAACCGCGTTGTGAATTCCAGCTCGCGATCCTGCCCTGATAACGCATGTCCTCATCCTTGTGGCCAGTACGGTTCCACTCATGTTGCCCGAAATTGGTTCGGTTTCAACAGAGCATTGGCATGAAAAATGAGTGGATTAGATACGAGTGGTCAGAGCAGCTCCGCGACCTTGATGATCTCGGCAATGCGACCGAGCATGCGCAGGGAAGCCTGGTGTTCTGCGGCATCCGCCGCCGCACAGGCATCCTCCAGGATGGTGATGGCGTAGTCCCGATCGTGACCATCTCGCACCGCCCCCTGAATGGCCCAGCTGGTACTCACGCCGCACACATAGAGATGCTCGATGCGATTGGCCCGTAGCGCCGGCTCCAGCGCCGTGCCGTAGAAGGGGCTGACCCTGGGTTTGGTCAGCACCAGATCCCCGGGTTGCACATCGAGCTCCGGGTGAAAGTCGGTGCCGCTGTCCGCCAGGGAGAGGGCCCCGAACTGCCGGGCACGGCCAAACATGGGGGAACCCTTGGGTTGCAGCAGATAGCCCTCGTCAAACCCCACCTTGATGAGCACCACCAGCCAGCCGTGAGCGCGGGCATGATCCAGCGCCTGATTGGCGTGCACAATGGCGTTCTGCTCGATCACCTGGGCCGCCGAGGCGGCGATGCGCCCGTCCGGGTGGGCGATGTCGTTGATGAAATCGATCACCAGCAATGCCTTGTTCATGGTGTGCTCCCCCCTTGCCTGAGGCCGTTTTGCCCCTGCGCCGCCAGGATCACTCCTCGCGGCCATATAAAAAACCGGCTGGCACCATCACACGGATTGATATGCCACCCGATTGGTACCTGGCAGTGCCACGCACTGCCTCATACCAGCCCAAGCGCATAGCGTAGCGCCATCTCCTTGAGGGGGCCCGCCTTGTCCGCCAGATTCAGCGCCAGGTTGCGGGCAAGCCTGAGGGGGCCTATCTCGTTGCTGAAGACCCCGTAGAAGAGATCCATCCCCGACTGCATCAGCAGGTTGTCAGGGCGGCGTCGCCCCTCGTAACGCCCGGCCAGCGCCAGCTCATGCCACTGTGCCCCCGCCTTGCCGAGCAACCCGGCCCAGCAGGCCACGTCCTTGAAACCGAGGTTGACCCCCTGCCCCGCCAGCGGGTTGATGGTGTGGGCCGCATCCCCGAGCAGCACCACTCGCCCGGCGTGATAGTCGTTGGCGTGGCGGCGCACCAAGGGGAAGCTCCCCTTGGCCGTCACGGTGAAACCGCCAAGGCGGCTGGGGAAGTGGCGGCGCACCTCGACGGCCAGGGCCTCGTTGCTCATGGCGGCCAGCGCCCGGATGCGGGCCGGGCTGTCATACCAGACCAGGGAGCCATGGCGGCCCGGCAGCGGCAGGAAGGCGCGCGGGCCGCTCGGGGTGAACTGCTGCCAGGTGATGTCTTCCTGTGCAAAATCGGTGTCGATGTTGATCAGCATGCAGTGCTGGCGGTACTCGAAACGCGACACCCCGATGCCGGCCAGTCGCCGGGTGTGGGATTCGGCACCATCGCAGGCCAGCACCCAGCGCGCCTGCAGCTCGGTGCCGTCATCCAGGGTCAGCACGGCGTCATCCGCACTCTGGCGCAGACTCGTCACCGCCGCCGGGGTATGGGTCTGGATGGTCGGGAAATCCTCCATCCTTTTCAGCAGGGCGAGCTGGATCAGCCGGTTCTCGATGATGTAGCCGAGCTGGGGCAGCCCGAGATCCACCGCGTCGAAGCGGGTAGCGAAGCCGTCCAGCTCCCAGGTCTCCAGCCGGCGATAGGGGCACAGCCGCATCTGCTGCAGATATTGCCAGGCACCGGCCCGGGTCAGCAGCGCCACCGAGGCCTGACTGATGGCGGAAACCCGCAGATCCAGCGGCTGCTCGGGGGCATAGGGCTCGGGCAACCGGGTCTCGATGACCCGAACCGAGAGCCCCTCTGCCGCCAGCAGGCAGGCGGTGGCGGCGCCCACCATGCCGGCGCCGACGATGGCAATATCACACTGTTCCATAACTTGATTCCTGCAAGGAGTCCCCGCGATAAGGGGCAAGGGCCGAACCGAATGGGGCATGATAACGCAAGGAGGCGGCAGAAACAGTGAGGGGGATGCGCAATTGCCGACGACAAGCCGGCCCTGATGGCGACGGGCGGCCCCAGACTGGTCAGCACCGGGATTGCGGAGTAAAATGGCCGGTCCTTTGATCCTGCCGATTTCAAAACCAGTCACGAGAAGCAATGAGCAAGAAACTTCATATCAAGACCTGGGGCTGCCAGATGAACGAGTACGACTCGTCCAAGATGGCGGACCTGCTGGATGCCAGCAATGGCTACACGCTTACCGAGGAGCCGGAAGAGGCAGATGTGCTACTGCTCAACACCTGTTCCATCCGCGAGAAGGCCCAGGAGAAGGTGTTCCACCAGCTCGGTCGCTGGAAGAAGCTCAAGGCGAAAAAACCGGGGCTGGTGATCGGGGTGGGCGGCTGCGTCGCCTCCCAGGAAGGGGAGAACCTGCGCAGCCGGGCGCCCTATGTGGACATCGTCTTCGGACCCCAGACCCTGCACCGCCTGCCGACCATGATCAAGCAGGTGCAGGAGGGGCGCGGTGCCCAGGTGGACATCGCCTTCCCCGAAATCGAGAAGTTCGACAACCTGCCCGAACCCCGTGCCGAGGGGGCGACCGCCTTCGTTTCTATCATGGAAGGCTGCTCCAAGTACTGCTCCTTCTGCGTGGTGCCCTACACCCGTGGCGAGGAGGTGAGCCGGCCACTGGATGACGTGCTCTATGAAATCGCCCAGCTCGCCCAGCAAGGGGTGCGCGAAGTGAACCTGCTCGGCCAGAACGTCAACGCCTACCGGGGGCCGACCTTCGACGGGGAGGTCTGCACCTTCGCCGAACTGCTGCGCCTGGTGGCTGCCATCGACGGCATCGACCGCATTCGCTACACCACCAGCCACCCGGTCGAGTTCACCGACGACATCATCGAGGTCTATCGTGATACCCCCGAGGTGGTCAGCTTCCTGCACTTGCCTATCCAGAGCGGCTCGGATCGCATCCTGACCATGATGAAGCGCCCGCACACCGTGCTGGAGTACAAGTCCAAGATCCGCCGCCTGCGCGCCGTGCGTCCCGACATCACCATGAGCTCCGACTTCATCGTCGGCTTCCCGAACGAGACGGACGAAGACTTCGAGGCCACCATGAAACTCATCGAGGAGATCAACTTCGACATGAGCTTCAGCTTCATCTACAGCCCGCGCCCCGGCACCCCGGCCGCGGACCTGCCCGATGACGTCGACATGGAAGTGAAGAAGGCCCGCCTGACCCGACTGCAAAACCGCATCAATCACCAGTCCATGCTCATCGGCCGCGCCATGCTGGGCTCGGTGCAGCGCATCCTGGTGGAGGGGCCCTCCAAGATGGATCCCATGCAGCTCAGTGGCCGCACCGAGAACAACCGGGTGGTCAACTTCGAGGGGCCGCACCGCCTCATCGGCGGCTTCGCCGACGTGGAGATCACCGACGTACGCCCCTACTCCCTGCGCGGCCGCTTCATCCGCGGCGAGGACGAAATGAACCTGCGCATCGCCACGGCCCCGAGCGAGATCCTCGCCCGTCGTCCTGACAACGTGCCCGATGATCTGGGCGTTGCGGCCTTCAGACCCCATTGATGACTCTCTCCCCCGCCCCGTGGCGGGGGAACAACCGATAAGAGGACACCTTGAGCCGACACATCTCCACCCTGAATCTGCATCTGGAACCCGCCGACAACCAGCGCCTCGCCAGCCTGTGCGGACCCTTTGACGACAACCTCAAGCAGCTGGAGCGCCGTCTCGGCATCGAGATAAGCTACCGGGACAACCACTTCCAAGTGATCGGCAAGCAGGCCCAGGTGGAGGCGGCTGCCGTCATCCTCAAGCACCTCTATGTGGAAACCCAACCCCTCAAGGGGAGCAAGGTGAGCGACATCACCCCCGAGATGGTGCACCTGGCGGTGCAGGAGTCCCGCGTGCTGGAGCAGGACGACGAACCCGCCCCTTCCCTGCCGTATGGCAAGGAGGTCACGGTCAAGACCAAGCGCGGTCTCATCAAGCCCCGCAGCCCGAACCAGGCCCAGTACATCGCCAATATCGTGCGCCACGACATCAGCTTCGGCATCGGGCCCGCCGGGACCGGCAAGACCTATCTCGCCGTGGCCGCCGCCGTGGATGCCCTGGAGCGCCAGGAGATCCGCCGCATCCTGCTGACCCGCCCGGCGGTGGAAGCCGGTGAGAAGCTCGGCTTCTTGCCCGGCGATCTTTCCCAGAAGGTGGACCCCTACCTGCGCCCCCTCTACGACGCCCTGTTCGAGATGCTGGGCTTCGAGCGGGTGGAGAAGCTGATGGAGCGCAACGTCATCGAGGTGGCGCCGCTCGCCTACATGCGCGGCCGCACCCTCAACGACGCCTTCATCATCCTGGACGAGGCCCAGAACACCACCACGGAACAGATGAAGATGTTCCTGACCCGCATCGGCTTCAACTCCAAGGCGGTGGTGACCGGCGACATCACCCAGGTGGACTTGCCTCGCAGCACCAAATCCGGTCTGCGCCACGCCCTGGAGGTGTTGCAGGGGGTCGATGGCCTCTCCTTCAACTTCTTCGAGTCCAAGGACGTGGTGCGCCATCCCGTGGTGGCCCGCATCGTGCAGGCCTACGAGGCATTCGATGCCCAGCAGGCGGCCGAGAAGAGCGCAGCCACTCCCCGCAACGAGAACACCAGCAAAGAGAGTGCCCAATGAGCGTGACCCTGGATCTGCAACTAGCCTGTGCCAGCAACGACGGCCTGCCGACCGAGGCCCAGCTGCAAGGCTGGCTCGACGGCACCATTCTGGGCTTCCAGCCCGAGGCCGAGGTGACGGTGCGCCTGGTGGACGAGGCGGAGAGCCGCGAGCTCAACCACACCTATCGCGGCAAGGACAAGCCCACCAACGTGCTCTCCTTCCCCTTCGAAGCGCCACCGGGTCTCGAGCTGCCCCTGCTCGGGGATCTGGTGATCTGCCGCCAGGTGGTCGAGGCCGAAGCCGTCGAACAGGGCAAGCCCCTGATGGCCCACTGGGCTCACATGGTTGTGCATGGCAGTCTGCATCTGCTAGGTTATGACCATATCGAGGACGAGGAAGCCGAGGAGATGGAGCAGCTCGAGCGCGACATCATGCAGGAACTGGGCTTCGCCGATCCTTATCTGAACGACGAAGAGTAACGAACCGGATGGTCATCGTCTTGAAACAGCCGGTGCCCATCCTCATATAGCCACAACGATTTCAAGTGTGTTCATACGAGTAACCAAGAGAGAAAATGACCGACGATCACCCTAGTACCGGCTCGCCGAAGAAAACCTGGCTCGACAAACTCAGCCAACTCTTCCAGGGCGAGCCAAAAGACCGCAATGATCTGGTAGAGGTCATCGCCGATGCCGAAGAGCGGGACCTCATCGATCAGGACACCAAGGACATGATCGAGGGCGTGCTCGAAATTGCCGAGCTGCGCGTGCGTGACATCATGATCCCCCGCTCCCAGATGGTGACCATCGAGAAGTCCCAGCCGGTGGACGAGTTCCTGCCGGTCATCATCGAATCCGGCCACTCCCGCTTCCCGGTGATCAACGAAGACAAGGATCACGTGGAGGGCATCTTGCTCGCCAAGGATCTGTTGCCGTTCGGTTTTGGCGGCCAGCATGCCAGCGAACCGCTCCAGCTGGAGAAGATCCTGCGTCCCACGGTGATCGTGCCGGAGAGCAAGCGGGTCGATCGCCTGCTCAAGGAGTTCCGGGAAGAGCGCTACCACATGGCCATCGTAGTGGACGAATTTGGCGGTGTCTCTGGCCTCGTGACCATCGAGGACATTCTGGAGCTCATCGTCGGCGAGATTGACGACGAGTTCGACGACATCGAGGACGAGCCGGAAGAGATCCGCCGCATCAGCAAGCGGGTCTTCTCGGTGAGCGCGCTGACAGAGATCGAGGACTTCAACGACTTCTTCGGCACCCAGTTCAGCGATGAAGAGGTGGACACCGTCGGCGGTCTGGTGATGCACGCCTTCAGCCACCTGCCCAAGAAGGGTGAAGAGATCGAACTCGACGGCTACCTGTTCAAGGTGATGCACGCCGATCGCCGTCGCCTGCAACAGTTGCAGGTGAAGATCCCCGAGCATCATGCGGCGGCGCAGCCGGAGTCCTGATCCCGCCCAGCACCACGCACATCCCGCGCCCCTCTCGTCAGGGGCGCTTTTTTTGCCTCTCTCCCGCCGCGCGACCGCCCCTGGACCCACGCCGACCGCGAGGCTCGCCGTTGACCCGGTTTGCGGTTAAGATGTCGGCCATTGTGTTTCCATTCAGTCCAATTCGAGCCCCGATCCCCCGTGAAATCGAAACTCCTGACCAGCCTGTTTGCCATTGCCAGCGGCGCCATCGCCGTGTTGGCCTTCTCCCCTTTCGGCTACTGGCCCCTGGTGATCCCCTCCCTGCTCGGCCTTTACGCCCTGCTGGACAAGGCCACCCCCAAACAGGCAGCCTGGCGCGGCTTCGGCTACGCCATGGGTCTGTTCCTGCCCGGGCAGTGGTGGATCCACGTCAGCATGACGGAGTTTGGCGGCATTCCGCTGCCGGCCGCCTTCGTGCTGCTGGCCGGGCTCTGCGCCTATCTCTCCCTCTACCCGACCCTGGCTTGCTGGCTCTTCGCCCGCTTCTTTGTCGGCCGCCACTGGAGCCGCTGGCTGCTCGCCTTCCCGGCGCTCTGGCTGATGGCCGACTGGCTGCGGGGCTGGGTGATGACAGGCTACCCCTGGCTCTGGTTCGGCTACACCCAGATAGACGGCCCCCTCAAGGGCTTCGCTCCCCTTCTCGGGGTGCAGGGCATCACCCTCGCCCTGCTGCTCACCGCCTCCGCCCTCTGGCTGGTATGGCAGCACCGCAAGCCGGCCTGGCTGCTGCTCCCCGTCGCCCTGGTGGGCGCCGCCCAGGGGCTGATGCAGCTCAACTGGGTGACCCGGGGTGAGCCGGTCAAGGTCGCGCTGGTGCAGGGCAACATCGAGCAGTCCCTCAAGTGGGATCCGGAGGCCCTGGTGCCGACGGTGCGCAAGTATCAGGATCTCAGCCGCGAGAACCAGGATGCCGACATCATCGTCTGGCCGGAGTCCGCCATCCCGGCCATCGAGAAGGAGATGGGTACCTATCTGGAGAGCCTGGACAAGGCGATGAAGGTGAACGACACCGGCCTGCTGGCGGGGATCATCCATTACGATCTGAAACAGCAGCGCTTCTTCAATACCGTGCTCGGCATGGGGGTGCAGGATGCAGAAGGCAAGGAGTCCTACTACTACGAGCACAAGAACCGCTACTACAAGTACCACCTGCTGCCCATCGGCGAGTTCGTGCCCTTTGAAGATCTGCTGCGTCCCATCGCCCCCTTCTTCAACCTGCCCATGTCCTCCTTCAGCCGGGGTGACGAGGTGCAGCCGAACCTGATCGCCAAGGGGCTCAAGTTTGCCGCCGCCATCTGTTACGAGATCATCTTCCCGGACGAGGTGCGCCGCAACGTGCAGCCGGATACCGACTTTCTGCTGACCGTCTCCAACGACGCCTGGTTCGGTACCAGCATCGGCCCCTGGCAGCACATGGAGATCGCCCGCATGCGCGCCCTCGAGCTGGCCCGCCCGCTGCTGCGCGACACCAACACCGGCATCACCATCGTCACCGAGATAGACGGCAGCATCATCGCCCAGATCCCGCAGTTCGAGGCTGGAGTATTGCGTGCCGAGGTACGCCCCGCCCACGGCCAGACCCCCTATCTGCGTTTTGGCAGCTGGCCCATGTATGGCCTGGCCGCCGCCCTGCTGGGGCTGGCCCTGTGGCTGCGCCCACGTGCCCACCCCTGGGCACGCAAGGGCTAAGACCACACAACGCCGATAAACAAAAGAGGCGCCCTTGGGCGTAATGCCGATCAGTTAAGGATCCATTGACCGATCCTCAGGCTGTGTAAGAATCCGAAACTCCTTGTTGGGTTT
>NZ_JAPDBZ010000058.1:0-23816 GCF_027705505.1 Aeromonas sp. QDB56 | reverse complement strand
ATGCTCGATGCTGTGAGTGCCCACACAGATTGCTTGATTCAAATTGTTAAAGAGCGTCACGCTTATCGCGTTGAGGAAGCGCATCTTACGCTCCTCACTTCGAAAGTCAAGCGGTTGTTTTCGCTTTTCTTTCGGCGCCCACTTCCTAAGGAAGCTGGCTCATCAGGTTGGCGTGTTCCGCCGTGCTGGTAGGGGCGCATTATAGGGAGCAGCGCCGGGATGACAAGGGCTATTTTGCGAAAAATAGTCCTTTTTACCGTTTTGTGGCTCGAACGCCTACTTATCAAACAAAAAGCCCTGCTTACGCAGGGCTCTGGCCGCTTTGAATGACGTCACTGTTACTTTTTTGACCAAAACTCACGGGCAAAGCCGCGCACCTTGTCCCAGTCGGTGAATTCCAGATCCTTGCTGGTATCCGTGCTGCCCCCGGTAATCTTCATGATCAACTGAATGATACGGGTCTGCCACCAGTTGTAACGGGAGTACTGCAATGCCCCGGCAAACACCCCCAGAGTTTTCGGCTTCCAGGGAGAGAGGCGCAGAAACTTCTTCATGTAGGCGTTGGTCTGCGGCGTCTGCTTCTCGGGCTTGCGTGCCGTCAGGTTCACGCAGAAGAACGCCGCATTGGCTACTTCCAACTGTTCATGATGTGCGTGTATGAAGCTAAGCAGGCTGGGGTGGAAGTTACCATAGCGAATGGAAGCGCCAATCAACACCTTGGCATACTTGCTGAGGTTGCACATGGGCAGGGTGTGCAGGTCGTGCATCACCACTTCGCATCCTGATATTTCCTCCAGCATGACATCCACGATTTTCCGCGTTTGCCCGTCCCGGGAAGAATAAAGCACCAAAATCTTGTCCATACCAACCTCAACTACGCCAGAATGCAGGAGTAAACAGTACCAGAAGTGTGAAGATTTCCAATCGACCAAACAACATGGCCACGATTAATATCCACTGTGCAGTGGCCGAGATATTGCCGAAATTGGCCGACACCTCCCCCAGACCCGGCCCCACGTTGGTGAATGCCGCAGCCACGGCGGAGAAGGCCGTCACTTCGTTCAGCCCCGTCATCAGCAGCAACAGCATGAAGATGAAGAACAGGATGATGTAGGTGGCAAAGTAGCCCCAGACCGCTTCCACGATCCGTTCCGGTACGGCGCGGCGTCCCAGCTTCAGGGTGTAAATGGCCCGCGGATGCACCAGCCGTTTGAGTTCACGCATCCCCTGCAGGAACAGGATCATGAAACGCATCACCTTGATGCCCCCCCCGGTACTGCCGGCGCAGCAGCCGATGAAGGCGGAGAACATCAACAGCATGGGCAGAAAGGAGGGCCACTCCGCATAGCTGGTGGTGCTGTAGCCGGTGGTCGTGCCCAGCGATACCGCCTGGAACAGGCCATGGTTGAGCGCCTCCTGCCAGGTGGCGTAATGACCGTGGAACAGCAGAGAGACGAAACAGATCAACACCAGCACGCACTGGATGCTCAGAAACACTTTGAGCTCCGAGTCCCGCAGATAGCTGCTCACGCGCACCGGCTTGTGGGCAAATACCATGAAGTGAAGCGCGAAGTTGACGCTCGCCAGCAACAGGAACACCACTGTGATCAGGTTGATGGCCGGGCTGTCGAAGAAACCGATGCTGGCGTCGTGGGTCGAGAACCCCCCAACCGACAAGGTGGAGAAGGAGTGGCAGATGGCATCGAACAACGTCATTCCCGCCATCCAGTACGCGAGAGCGCAGAGGGAGGTCAGCAACAGATAGATGAACCAGAGCGCCTTGGCCGTCTCGGCGATGCGCGGGGTCACCTTGTTGTCCTTGACGGGCCCCGGGATCTCGGCACGATAGAGCTGCATACCCCCGATACCCAGCAGTGGCAGCACGGCCACCGCCAGCACGATGATCCCCATGCCACCGAGCCATTGCAGCAGCTGGCGGTAGAAGAGAAACGCCTTGGGCAGATTGTCCAGCCCAGTCAGCACCGTTGCGCCCGTGGTAGTCAGGCCGGAAAACGACTCGAAAAATGCCTCCGAGACCGACATGTTCGGCACGTCGCTGATGATGAAGGGGACGGCACCCACGCTCCCCAGCACCACCCAGAACAGCACCACGATGAGGAAGCCTTCCTTGGACCTGAGTTCCTTTTTCTGATGGCGGTTGGGAAACCAGAGCAGGAGGCCGAGCAGGAGGGCTATGACGAAGGAGTTGACGAACTCGGTACCACCGCCATCACGATACCCAAAAGCGACCATCGCGGGCAGCAGCATGGTCGAGCTGAACAGGGCAACCAGCAGACCGACGATACGAATGATGCTCAGAATCTGCATTCAGGCTCCCTCTTCAGACTAAAAGAGCGATGGATTCTAGCCATCTAAGGGACGAAGGGATACCCGACCCTGGGTCCGGTCGGTCAATTCCTGTGCGATACGGGCCCAGAGCGCAGACTCCCACGCTACCTGAAGGGTGACGCTGGCACCATAATCGGCCACCAGCAACTGCCCTTGATGGGCAGAGATGAGGGACTCCACGGCCCCCATGTCGGTGTAGTCACACTGGATCACGGAAGAGGTCAGCTGACGCTTGATACAAGTTTCAAGTTGCTTGAGTGCTGCCCCCACACCACCGCCATATGCCTTGACCAGGCCACCGGTCCCCAGCAGCACGCCACCGTAATAGCGCACCACCACGGCGGCGACTTCACCCAGACCGGCCCCCATCAACTGGGCCAGCATGGGTTTGCCCGCCGTGCCCGAGGGTTCGCCATCATCACTGAAACCATAAACCTGGCTGTCTTGCGGGGCGCCGGCGACAAAAGCCCAGCAGTGATGCCGGGCTCCCGGGTGTTGCTGTTTGATCTCGTCTATCCAGGCCTTGGCGGCCTCGACGGTCGGAGTGTGGGCGATGTAGGTAATGAAGCGGCTCTTCTTGATCTCTTCGCTCACCTCCAGCGGGGCTGCCGGTATGGGGTAATCCGTCGCCATCAGAGCCCTGCTTGTCTGGTCAGATTCTCCACCCCGTTGGCATGCAGCACCACGTTGTCCTCGATGCGAATGCCACCATAGGGACGCAGCACCTCCACCTTGTTCCAGTTGACCCGCTTGCCCTGCTCACCCTGGCGCAGCGGCTCCAGCAGGCTGTCGATGAAGTAGAGACCCGGCTCTATGGTGAAGACCTGACCCACTTCGATCACCCGGGTGCAGCGCAGATAGGGGAACTGCTCGGGGGCCGCCAGGTGGGTGCCGCGCTCATCCTGCATGAAGCCGCCGGCATCGTGTACCTGCAGGCCGAGGAAGTGGCCGAGACCGTGGGGGAAGAAGACATTGGTCACCCCGGTATGGATCATCTCGTCCACCGACATGTCTACCAGTTCGGTGGCTTGCAGCAGGCGCGCCAGCCTGTGGTGCATCTGCAGGTGCAGCTCGCTGTAGCGGCGGCCCGGCTTGATCTCGTCGATGATCTCCTGTTGCTGTGCATCCAGCGCTGCGATCAGATCGGCGAACTCACCGCGGCGCCAGGCCCAGGTCCGGGTAATGTCGGAAGCATAACCGTGCACGTCCACACCGGCATCGATGAGAAAGGAGTAACGCTCCGCATCCGGCACCCGCTGGGTGGAGAGATGGGTGTAGTGCAGGATGGCCGCATTGCGGTTGATGGCAACAATGTTGCCGTAGGGCGCCTCATTGGCCCCCTGTCCGACCGCCTTCATGTAGGCCAGGTTGATCTCGAACTCGCTCGCCCCCGCCATGAAGGAGTCCTTGGCCGCGATGTGGCCGCGCACGCCGATGCTGTTGGCATCGCGAAGACATTCCAGCTCATAGGGCGTCTTGTAGGCACGGTGGTAGTGCAGGTAGTTGAGGACCGCCTCCGGATTGGGCTGGCCCAGTCCCAGCAGCTCGGCCACTTCCAGATGGCCGCCCAGATAGGCCCACTCCTGCTTGTTGGCCGGCAGGTGATCGGCAACCTGCTCCGGGCGAGTCAGGAAGCGAATGTCGAAGAAATCGACCCAGAAGGCGTTGGGCAACTCCGCCACCTTGTGCCAGAAGTCCACCGGCCGGTAGAACAGCAGCACCGGCTTGTTCACCCCGTCCACCAGCAACCAGCAGTGAGGGTTGTCCAGCACCGGCAACCAGGCCTTGAACTGGGGATTCACCTTGAAGGGATAATCCTGGTCATCGAGGAAGATACGATGAGTCTGGCCGGAGTGAATAGCGAGGCCGCCAAGACCCTGTTGTTGCAGGATGTCGCGGGTACGCTGCTGAAGGGTGTCGAGATGCTGGGCAAAAAGTTGGCTGTAACTGCTCATGGCGTCCTGCTCCGGGCGAATGTGACTTCAGCATAACATCAAGCGAATCAAGGCTCGAGCCACCCGGCTTTCGCTTCGTGAGGTAACGCATAGGTTACAGGCTTTTTGTTATGAAGATAAAACAGACAATTAACAAACAAAGAACAATTCAATACACTGCCCACAGACAGTAGATATCAGCCGTCAGGAACGACTCATGCAAAACCTTTGTCTGTGGACACCGGATCAGGACAGGATGCAGCACTCCAACCTCCACCAGTTCATGGCCGAGGTCAATCACTTCCATGGTCTGCAACTGCGCAGCTATGCCGACCTGTATCAATGGTCGGTGGAGAAGACCACCCGCTTCTGGCCCCTGGTGTGGCAGCACTGCGGCGTCAAGGGCGAGCTTGGCAACATTGTGGCGGAGAACCGCCAGGATATGCAGCGCGCCCGCTGGTTCCCCGACAGCCAGCTCAACTTCGCCGAGAACCTGCTGCGCCGTCAGGATGAGAGCCCGGCCATCATCTCCCGCATCGAAGGGGGTCCAAGCCGGACCCTGAGCTGGCATGAGCTGGCAGATCAGGTCGCCCGCCTGGCCCAGTGGCTTCGCAGCCAGGGCATAGGCCGGGGTGATGTGGTCGCAGCCTACCAGCCCAATATCCCGGAAACCGTGGTAGCCATGCTGGCAACCACCAGCCTCGGCGCGATCTGGACCTCCACCAGCCCCGATTTTGGCGAGGCCAGCGTGGTGGAGCGCTTCGGCCAGACCCGTCCCAGGGTGCTGTTCGCGGTGGATGGCTACCGCTACGGCGGCAAGGCCATCGACATTCAGGACAAGGTGGCCAGCGTCGTCGGTCAGCTCGACAGCATAGAGCAGACGGTGATGATCCCTCTGCTCGGCAACCCGCTGCAGCTTGGTCACAACTGGCAGCAATTGCTGGCAAGCCAGCATGACACCCAGCTCGCCTTCGAGCCCATGGCTTTCAATGACCCGCTCTATATCCTCTACTCCTCCGGCACCACCGGCAAACCCAAGTGCATCGTGCACGGCATTGGCGGCACCCTGCTGCAACACCTGAAAGAGCACCAGTTACACTGCGACATCAAGCCGGGGGAGCGCATCTTCTACTTCACCACCTGTGGCTGGATGATGTGGAACTGGCTGGTGAGCGCCCTCGCCTCCGGCGCCACCCTGGTGCTCTACGATGGTTCCCCCTTCTACCCGGATGGCAACGTGCTGTGGGATCTGGCACGGGACGAAGAGGTCGCCCTGTTCGGCACCTCGGCCAAGTATCTCGATGCGCTGCACAAGCAGGGTTATGCCCCCATCAAGACCCACGACTTGCCGCACTTACGGCTGATCTGCAGCACCGGATCCGTGCTGTCGCCGGAGGGGTTTGACTACGTTTACCAGCAGATAAAGCAGGATGTGCAGCTCAGCTCCATCTCTGGCGGCACCGACATCTGCTCCTGCTTCGTCATCGGCAACCCCTTGAGCCCCGTCTATCGCGGCGAGAGCCAGGGGCGCGGCCTTGGTCTCGCGGTGCAGGTATTCAACGAGGCGGGCCAGCCGGTGCTGGGTGAAAAGGGCGAGTTGGTCTGCACCAAGCCTTTCCCGGCCCAGCCCATCTACTTCTGGGGTGACGAGAACGGCGACAAATACCACGCCGCCTACTTCGAGCGGTTCGACAACATCTGGTGCCACGGGGACTGGATCGAGCTGACCCCGACCGGCGGCATTCTGTTCTACGGCCGCTCCGACGCGACCCTCAACCCGGGCGGCGTGCGCATCGGCACCAGCGAGATCTACCGCTATGTGGAACAACTCGACGAGGTGGAGGAGAGCATCGTCATCGGCCAGCAATGGAAGCAGGACGAGCGGGTGGTGCTGTTCGTCAAGCTCAAGGCGGGCTGCAAGCTGGATGAGCCGCTACGCGAGCGGATCCGCCAGCAAATAAAGCAGCACTGCACCGCCCGCCACGTGCCCGCCCGCATCCTGCAGGTGGATGCCATCCCCCGCACCAAGTCCGGCAAGATAGTAGAGCTGGCGGTGCGGGAAGTGGTGCACAACCGCCCCGTCAACAACACCCACGCCCTCGCCGATCCCGAGGTCCTGAACCAGTATCGCAACCGGCCGGAACTGGCTAGCTGATACCACGCTCATCTCCATCGGAGGCGCCGCAAGGCGCCTCTTTTTTTGCCCGTTTTGTGATGAAGAGCTTTTACTCGACAACTGTTAAACAAATGTTTTAAATAGGTGTTGAAAATGTCTCCTTTTGGATCAATAGTGAGCCTCGCCCCCTGCTGGGGATAAAGGAGCACCATTCCCCACAGAGTGGGAACAAGGAGACACTCTCATGATCTACCAAGGCGAAACCCTGACGGTCAGCTACCTCGAAGACGGCATTGCCGAGCTGAGGTTCGATGCCCCGGGTTCAGTCAACAAGCTGGATCGCGCTACCCTGCTCTCCCTGAGCGAAGCGATCGCCGCATTACAGCAACAAGCCGATTTGAAGGGTCTGATCCTCACCTCCGGCAAAGACGCTTTCATCGTCGGCGCCGACATCACCGAATTCCTGGAACTGTTCGATCTGCCGCAAGAAGACCTGCTCGGCTGGCTGAAGAAGGCCAACGACATCTTCAGCGCCATCGAAGATCTGCCGGTGCCCACCCTCTCCGCCATCAAGGGCCATGCTCTGGGCGGCGGCTGCGAGACTATTCTCTCCACCGATTTCCGGTTGGCTGACACCAGCGCCAAGATTGGCCTGCCCGAGACCAAGCTCGGCATCATGCCGGGCTTTGGCGGCACTGTCCGTCTGCCGCGGGTGATCGGAGCCGACAACGCGCTGGAGTGGATCACCACCGGCAAGGATTACCGTGCCGATGACGCCCTCAAGGTGGGTGCCATCGATGCCGTGGTCGCCCCCGACGCGCTGCACAGCGCCGCCGTGCAGATGATCAAGGACGCGATCAAAGGCAAGCTGGACTGGCAGGGCCGCCGCGCCGCCAAGAAGGCCCCGCTGCGCCTCTCCAAACTGGAAGCCATGATGAGCTTCACCACCGCCGCCGGTATGGTTGCCGCCGTGGCGGGCAAACACTATCCGGCCCCCATGGCCGCCGTGAAGACGGTGGAAGCCGCCGCTGGCATGGGCCGTGACGAAGCGCTGGCCGCCGAGGCCGCCACCTTCATCAAATTGGCGAAAACCGACGTGGCCAAGGCGCTGGTCGGTATCTTCCTCAACGATCAGCACATCAAGGCGCTGGCCAAGAAGGCCGCCAAGCAGGCAAACAAGGCCACCGGCCATGCCGCCGTGCTGGGTGCCGGCATCATGGGGGGCGGCATCGCCTACCAGTCTGCCAGCAAAGGCATCCCGGCGGTGATGAAGGACATCAACGAAAAAGCGCTGGCACTTGGCATGAATGAGGCCACCAAGCTGCTCAACGGCCAGCTCGAGCGCGGTCGCATCGACGGCATCAAGATGGGCCAGGTGCTCTCCGCCATCACGCCGACCCTGAGCTATGACAGCGTCAAGCATGTGGACGTCGTAGTCGAAGCCGTGGTCGAGAACCCGAAAGTGAAGGCCGCCGTGCTGAGTGAAGTGGAAGGAATCATCGGCGAAGACGCCGTGCTCGCCAGCAACACCTCCACCATCCCCATCTCCCTGCTGGCCAAGGGGCTGAAGCGCCCCGAGAATTTCTGCGGCATGCACTTCTTCAACCCGGTGCACCGCATGCCGCTGGTGGAGATCATCCGCGGCGAGCAGACCTCCGATGAAACCATCAACCGCGTGGTGGCCTACGCCGCCGCCATGGGCAAGTCCCCGGTCGTGGTCAACGACTGCCCCGGCTTCTTCGTCAACCGCGTGCTGTTCCCCTACTTCTTCGGCTTCAACAAGCTGGTCGCCGATGGCGCCGACTTCGCCGCCGTCGACAAGGTGATGGAGAAGGAGTTCGGCTGGCCCATGGGCCCCGCCTACCTGCTGGACGTGGTCGGCATCGACACCGGCCACCACGCTGGTGACGTGATGGCGCAGGGTTTCCCGGCGCGCATGAGCAAGGAAGGTCGTACCGCCATCGACGTAATGTATGACGCCAGCCGCTTCGGCCAGAAGAACGGCAAGGGTTTCTACGCCTACGAGCAGGACAAGAAGGGCAAGCCGAAGAAGGTGGCCGACACCGCCAGCTACGAGCTGCTGGCCCCCATCGCCAAGCCGAAGCAGGACTTTGACAAGGACGCCATCATCGCCCGCATGATGATCCCGATGATCAACGAGGTGGTGCTCTGCCTGGAAGAGGGCATAGTCGCCACGCCAGCCGAAGCCGATATCGCGCTGGTCTACGGTCTGGGCTTCCCTCCCTTCCGCGGCGGCGTGTTCCGCTATCTGGACACTATCGGTCTGGATCACTACGTGACCATGGCCGACCAGTATGCCGACTTGGGCCCGCTCTACCGCGTCAGCGACCGCTTGCGTGAGATGGCCGCCCAGGGCAACACCTTCTACTGATTGCGGAAAGGAGATCCATTCATGAAAGACGTAGTCATTGTCGACTGTATCCGGACCCCGATGGGCCGGTCCAAGGGCGGCGCCTTCCGCAACGTGCGTGCAGAAGACTTGTCCGCGCACCTGATGAAATCCATCCTGCTGCGCAACCCCAACCTCGACCCGAACGAGATCGAGGATATCTACTGGGGCTGCGTGCAGCAGACCCTGGAGCAGGGCTTCAACATCGCTCGCAACGCCGCCCTGCTGGCCGGCATTCCCAAGCAGGTGGGGGCAGTCACCGTCAACCGCCTGTGCGGCTCCAGCATGCAGGCGCTGCATGATGCCTCCCGCGCCATTCAGGTAGGTGATGGGGATATCTTCATCATCGGCGGCGTCGAACACATGGGCCACGTGCCCATGAGCCACGGGGTGGACTTCCACCCCGGCATGGCCAAGTCGGTGGCGAAAGCCTCCGGCATGATGGGGCTGACCGCCGAGATGCTCGGCAAGCTGCACGGCATCAGCCGATCGCAGCAGGACGAGTTTGCCGCCCGCTCCCACCGCCGCGCTCACGCCGCCACCGTGGAAGGCCGTTTTGCCAAGGAGATCGTCGGGCTGGAAGGCCATGACGCCAGCGGCGCCCGCTTCTTCTACGACTACGACGAAGTGATCCGCCCGGAGACCACGGTCGAGACTCTGAGCCAGCTGCGCCCGGTGTTTGACCCGGTCAACGGTACCGTCACCGCCGGCACCTCCTCGGCCCTGTCCGATGGCGCCGCCGCCATGCTGGTGATGAGTGCGGACCGTGCCAAGGCGCTCGGCCTCACCCCGCGCGCCAAGGTACGTGCCATGGCCATCGCCGGCTGTGACGCCGCCATCATGGGTTACGGCCCGGTGCCGGCCACCCAGAAAGCGCTCAAGCGGGCCGGTCTGACCGTCGGCGACATCGATCTGTTCGAACTGAACGAAGCGTTTGCCGCCCAGTCCCTGCCCTGCGTGAAGGATCTGGGTCTGCAGGATCTGGTGGACGAGAAGGTGAACCTCAACGGTGGCGCCATCGCCCTGGGTCACCCGCTCGGCTGCTCCGGTGCCCGCATCTCCACCACCCTGATCAACCTGATGGAAGAGAAGGACGCCACCCTGGGAGTCGCCACCATGTGCATCGGCCTGGGTCAGGGCATCGCCACCGTGTTCGAACGGGTGTAAGTGAATCACTCCTGACCGCTCACCGGTCAGGGACGCCGCCTCGGGGCGGCAACAACAGACAGAAGGCGGCCCTGCTTCCCGGCACTGCGGCCCCATCACGAATACCGGGTCAGCCTGCCGACCCTGCTGTCGAGTCTGTGGAACGCGCCACACGGGGTGCGCTCCTGCCGTCGGAATCTGCGTGTTGGCCGGCCCGTTTGGGTCGGCCTTTTTTATTCTTTTCCCGCGATCGGGGCCAATCCTGAGGCTATATTGCCCATAACTTCACATTAGAGGGGGGGCTTGCTTGCTTTTTACTCCCCCGACAGGTTCAATCTGCACAAAAAAATGGGTGGATGCACATACATATGTCAACGAGCAAACAACTGCTTATCGTCGACGACGATCGGGAGATCCGCGAGCTGCTCAACGAGTACCTGACCCGGGCCGGTTTTGAGGTACTGACCGCGGCTGAAGGGAACGAGATGCGCCAACAACTGGCCCAGCACAGCCCGGACCTCATCATTCTGGACATCATGATGCCCGGCGACGACGGCTTTACCCTCTGCCAGCAGATCCGCCGCGACTCCCAGGTACCCATCATCATGCTCACCGCCGCCTCCGACGAGGCTGACCGGGTGATCGGTCTGGAACTTGGCGCCGACGACTACATCGCCAAGCCGTTCAGCCCGCGCGAGCTGCAGGCCCGCATCAAGGCGCTGCTGCGCCGCGCCGAATTCCGCCAGCCGGAGAAAGAGAAGGAACCGAGCCGTCGGCTGCGCTTCGCCGAGTGGACCCTGGACACCCTGAGCCACCAGCTGACCCACGAAGATGGCAGCCTGCTGGATCTCTCCGGCAGTGATGCCCTGCTGCTCGGCATGTTCCTGCAGCAGCCCGGCGTGGTGCTGGACAGGGATACCATCTCGGACGCCACCCGCGGTCGCGAGAGCCTGCCCATGGAGCGCGGCATCGATGTGCAGATCAGCCGCCTGCGCCAGAAGCTGGGTGACAACGGCAAGAGCCCGCGCATCATCAAGACCATTCGCGGCAGCGGCTACATGCTGATCGCCGAAGTCCACGAGATCCCGTAACAGACAGACGCTACGGCGAGACCTTGAACGGGCAGAAGAGAGACCCATCACGGGGCAACGGCAAGGCACAGAGGTAAGCACCCCATGCTGATCGACAAGAGACACACGCTGCCATGACGGGGCAGAAGTTCTGGCGGGCCCTGGTGCCCCGCTCCCTGCTGTCGCGGATGCTGCTGCTGCTGCTGCTCGCCATCCTGCTCTCCCAGACCATCCTCACCGGCATCTGGATGCAGCAGATCCAGAAGCGGGAGCTGGAGGGCATGCTCAGCACCACCCGCAACCTGGCGCTGTCGGCGGCTTCCACCGTCAACTTCTTCAAGTCCCTGCCCCTGCAATACCGCCACATCGCCCTGGATCAGCTGCGCAACATGGGGGGCAGCCGCTTCTTCGTCTCCCTGAACGAGGAAGAGATCCACATCAGCGCCATCCCCGACAGCGAGCGAAAAACGCTGGTGCTCAAGGAGGTGCAGGAGGTGCTCAGCCGCAAGCTCTCCGACGCCATGGCGATCAAGGTGGACTTCTCCCGCCCCGAGGAGCTGCACGTCTTCAACAACGACACCCTGCTGGCGGATCTCCCCTCCTCCTGGGCCCGCTACACTCTGTCCCTGGAGCCCATCAATCCGCCGGTGCTGGTGACCCAAATAGAGATAGAACCGGGGGAGTGGCTCTATCTTGCGGCCCTGCTGCCCGCCCCCTACATGACGCTGGATGACACCGTGATGCCGAGCAACCAGGTGCGTTTCATCGCCCTGATGACGGTCTTCCTCTGCTTCTTCACCTTCATGCTGGTGCGCTGGCAGACCCGCCCCCTGCGTCGCCTCGCCAAGGCGGCGGTCAACCTCGGCAAGGACATCGACCAGCCGTCCCTCAAAGAGGAGGGTGCCTCCGAAATCGTGGCGGCGACCCGCGCCTTCAACATCATGCAGCAGCGCATTCGCCGCTTCATCGACGATCGGGAGCGCCTCTTCAGCTCCATCTCCCACGACCTCAAGACCCCCATCACCCGGCTGCGACTGCGGGTCGAACTGCTGGACGACGAGGTGCAGATCGCCAAGTTCAACAAGGACCTGGACGAGCTGGAGCTGATGGTCAAAGGGGCGCTGCAGACGGTCAAAGAGACGGACATTCACGAGAACCTTGAGCAGATCGACGTCAACGCCCTGCTGGAGCAGATGGCGGAGGCCATGAACCTGCACGAGGATCTGCTCACCATCGAGGGTCACTGCAAGTGGCCCTATCGCGGCAAGCTGCTGGCCCTCAAGCGCTGCATCGGCAACCTGGTGGACAACGGCATCAAGTACGGCCAGAAGGTGCGCATCATCATCATGGACGACGAGGAGATGCTGATCCTCTTCATCATGGACGAGGGGCCCGGCCTGCCGGACGATCAGTTCGAGCGCATCTTCGAGCCCTACTACCGCCTCAGCACCGATGCCGCCGGCACCGGGCTGGGCCTTGGCATCGCCCGCAACATAGCCCACGCCCACGGCGGCGACCTGGTGCTGGAAAATCGCCCCCAGGGCGGCCTGCAGGCCACCCTCTCCCTACCAAGGCAGTAATGTATGAAGTGGTTGTCTTTTTCTGTCATCGCCCTGCTCTCCTTGCCCGTTTGTGCCTCCCAGGTGGAGGTATTGCACTGGTGGACCTCCGGCGGCGAGGCCAGGGCCGTGGAAGTGCTCAAGTCCGAGTGGGCCGAACAGGGCAACCAGTGGAACGACTTCGCGGTACAGGGCGGGGGCGGCAAGAGCGCCATGACGGTGCTCAAGAGCCGGGCCCTGGCGGCAAACCCGCCGGAGGCGGCCCACCTCAAGGGGTTCGAGCTGCACGAGTGGGGCAGCCTGGGCTTTCTGCGCGATCTCACCCCCATGGCCGAGCATCTCGGCTGGTACCCTCAGCTGCCCCCCATGGTGCGCGACACACTCAGCCAGAACGGCGCCCTGATGGCGGTCCCCACCGGCATCCACCGGGTCAACTGGCTGTGGCTCAACCGCAAGGTATTCGAGCGACAGGGGCTCAAGCCCCCCACCGACTGGGCCCAGTTCGTGGCGGTGGCGGACAAGCTCAAGGAGCAGGGCATCCCCCCCCTCGCCATCGGTAACGAACCCTGGCAGATCGCGGTGCTGTTCGAAACGGTGGCCCTCGGCGAAGGGGGCAAGACCTTCTATCGCAAGGCCTTCCTCGAACAGGACAGCGCCACCCTGACCGGCCCCGACATGGTGCGGGTGCTGACTCGCTTCCAGCAGTTGCGCGCTTATATGCCCGAGAAATACGCCGGCCTGAAATGGCACCAGGCCACCAACTTGCTGGAGAGCGGCGGCGCCGCCATGCAGGTGATGGGGGACTGGGTGAAAGGCGAGCTGAGTGCAGGCAACTACCGCCCCGGCGAGGATATCGAGTGCCTGCCAAGCCCGGGCAGCCAGGGGCTGTTCAGCTACAACCTCGACTCCATCGCCATGTTCAAGCAGCGGGATCCCGCCCAGTTGCAGGCCCAGGGCGAGCTGGCCAGGCTGTTGATGACACCGCGCTTCCAGGAAGCGTTCAACCGGGTGAAGGGCTCCATCCCGGCGCTCATCAAGCCAGACATGAGCAAGTTCGATCGCTGCGCCATCCGCTCCTATCGGGACTTCCTCCACGCCGAGCAACAGGACAACCTGCTGCCCAGCATGGCGGAGGGGATGGCGGTGCCCACCAACATGCGCCAGGGGATCATGGATGTGCTAAGCAGCTTCTTCAACGACGCCAGGGCCAACCCCGAGCAGACGGCACAGCAGCTGGAACGCGCCATGCGCTCGACCCGTTCCGGCGCGGAGCAGAAATGACAAAGGCGGACATCGTCCGCCTTTGAGTGCCGAGAGCCAGGCTCTCAGGAGGGATCGTTCTCGTCCTCATCCTCGTCGTAGTAGTCGCTGAGCTCGATCCAGAGCCCCAGTCCTATCATCACCATGGAGCCGAACCAGGTACCGGTATTACCGATCGGGCTGCCCAGCACTATCATGGCGAACGACAAGAACCCCATGCCTGCGTAGGCTTGCAATCTGCCGTAGGAGACCTGCATATTCACACCTCCTTGTTGAATATGGTTCAATTTTTATATTACTCATCGAGCGAAGCCTGGGTAGAGCCGGTTCACATTTTGGTAGCATATGCTGCATAACCGCCCCGTGGTTTGATTATTTTTTCGCCGTGAGTATCATTGCTGGCCGAATTGGTTGAAGGTTGATTATTGATGAGTGCTTTATTCTGCGACGCAACGCACGAGTTGGACGCAATCGGGCTTCGTTGCCCCGAACCCGTGACGATAGCGCGCAAGAAGGTGCGGCTGAAGGTTGATTATTCATGAGTACTGAATTCTGCAATGCGACCCACGAGCTGGACGCAATCGGGCTTCGTTGCCCCGAACCCGTGATGATGGTTCGCAAGAAAGTGCGGCTGATGGCGGATGGGGAGACCCTGCTGGTCAGCGCCGACGACCCCTCCACCACCCGCGACATTCCCAGCTTCTGCCGCTTCATGGACCACACCCTGGTCGCCAGCGAGACAGAGCAGGCCCCCTATCGCTATCTGATCCGCAAGGGTCAATAACCCTGTACCGGAGCAAACATGACAACCATTACCCGTATCGGGACCACCCAGCGCTGGTCTGATGTGGTCATCCACAACGGCACCCTCTACGTGGTGGAAGTGCCCGCCACCGACACCGCCGACATCCACCAGCAGACCCGTGAAGTGCTGGAAAGCCTGCAGCGTCTGCTGGAAGCCAACGGTTCCGGCGTCGACAGGATCCTGATGGCCAACATCTATCTCAAGGACATTGAAGACATCGCCGCCTTCAACGCCCAGTGGGACGCCTGGATCCCTGCGGGTACAGCCCCGGTCAGAGCCTGCGTACAGGCCCGTCTCGCCCACGAAGGCTACAAGGTGGAAGTGCAGCTGACTGCGGCTGTCTAAACAAAGCGGGATGCCTGGCTCCCCTGATGCCGACACAGCCCCCGTTCGCGCCTGTGTACAGGCCCGTCTCGCCTACGAAGGCTACAGGGTGGAAGTACAGCTGACTGCCGCTGTCTAATCAAAACGGGATGCCTGTCTCCCCTGATGCCGACACAGCCCCCGTGCGCGCCTGCGTGCAGGCCCGTCTCGCCCACGAAGGCTACAGGGTGGAAGTACAGCTCACTGCCGCTGTCTAAACAAAGCGGGATGCCTGGCTCCCCTGATGCCGACACAGCCCCGGTCCGCGCCTGCGTACAGGCCCGCCTCGCCCACGAAGGCTACAAGGTGGAAGTGCAGCTGACTGCGGCTGTCTAAGAGGCGGTTATCCCCTCATCCCCGACCCTTCTCCCGCAAGGGGAGAAGGGAGCAAAGAACAAGGCGCCACTGCCCACAACGCCGGATAGCAAAAGGCCCCGCCATCACTGGCGGGGCCTTTTTCATGACTGCAACGCAGGCCGCTTAGGCGGTCGGGGTCAGGGTGATGGTTACCCGACGGTTCTGGGCCTTACCTTCAGCGGTGCTGTTGCTGGCCACCGGCTGATCCGGGCCCACACCACTGATGGCGATGCGGCTGCCGGACACGCCCTGGCCGATCAGCTGGGCGGCAACGGCATCGGCGCGATCCCGGGAGAGCTTCATGTTCAGCTCGCGGGAGCCGGTGCTGTCGGTGTGACCGACCACGTTCAGACGGGTCTTGTCGAACTCGGCAACCACCAGGGCCACACCGGACAGGGTGTTGGCACCGGCGGCTTTCAGCTGGGCGCTGGAGCTGTCGAAGGTGACGTTGTTCGGCATGTTGAGGATCAGCTGATCACCGTTGCGGGTCACGCTGACGCCGGTGCCTTGCAGCTTCTCACGCAGCTTGGCTTCCTGCACATCCATGTAGTAACCGATACCGCCACCCAGGGCCGCACCGGCGGCGACGCCCGTCAGGATGCCCTTTTTGCGGTCGCCCTTGCTGGAGGAGAGCGCCCCCACGGCTGCGCCGGTCGCCGCACCCGCCAACGCGCCCCAGGCGCCCTTGGAGGTCTGGGATTCACCGGTATAGGGGTTGGTGGTACAGCCAGTGATGGCGACGGTCAGGGCAAGTGCAGGAACCAGTTTCTTGAAATGCATGAAAAAACCTCTGAAAAAGAACGACTCTAGCCGATAGCCGCGCATTCTAACCCAGAGAGGCGCCAGAGTGTGACGCGCGCATTGCGAAGATGGTCAGGGGGCAAAACGCCCCCTGCCCCTTGCGACTTACTCGGTGCAGGCCATCTTCGGACGGGCCCGCCTCAATATTTGATCTCCCGGGCCTTGTCTCGCCCCTCCTGCTTGTTGTCACGATGCTCCTGGCGGCAGTCGGCATTGCCCACCACCCCCTCACGACACGCCTGTTTCGCGTCACGGGACTCCTGACGGGTATCCTGACGCACATCGCGGGCGTCACGGCGCTCCTGGGCCTGCTTGGTGGCCTGTGCAGGCAGGGCGGCCAGCAAGGCGGTGGCGGCAAGCAGGGCCAATACGGACTTCTTCATGATGGCTCCTTCGCCAGACAACCTGAACCGGTCCGGCGTCTTTCAATGATAGGGGAGGGGCAGGATCCCGGTAGCGCAACCTCGGCCCTCGGGGACGTCGTCTGTGCAGCCTCGGACCTTCTTGCACAGGGCCGGCTTCCCCTCGTGTTTGCCCTGACGAGCAACATCATCCCCGGGGTACAGCCGATCAGGCTCAGACAACCGGGGAAGAGAGGGCGGCGGCGCTCAGTGACACGGGATTCCCTCGTGATGACGATCCCGATGGTGAACCCGTGTGACTGTATCCCGGCTGTACCGAGGGGCGAAAAGGCCCCAGGCCCGGTGCAACGGAACATGCTCCCGGGGTCTGGAGTGGTTGCCCCCCATATGCGGGTTGTCTCATAAGAGCCCATGGCCCCAGAGTGGGTGACATTTCTCACGGAGCCATGACCATGTCGTCCCTTTCCCGCCCCGCGCTGCTCATCATCGACATCCAGGTGGGCCTCCTTCACGGCCCGGAAGCCCCCCATGCCGGGGCCGAGACCCTGGCCAACATCAATCGCCTGAGCCAGGCGGCCCGCAGTGCCGCTCTCCCTGTGCTGGCGGTGCGCCACACGGGCCCGGCCGGCAGCCCCATCGCCGCCGGCAGTCCGTTCTGGCAGCTTGCGCCTGAGCTGGTCGTCGGCGAGGCCGATCGGGTGTTCGACAAGCAGCGCCCCAGCGCCTTCCATGGCACCGGTCTCGATGGCTGGCTGAAAGAGGACGGCGTGCAGACCCTGATCGTCACCGGCATGAAGACCCAGTACTGCATCGACACCACCTGCCGGGCGGCGGCAGATCTCGGCTACACCGTAGTGCTGGTGAGTGATGCCCATACCTGCATGGACACGCCGCAACTGACCGCCCCCCAGATCATCGCCCATCACAACGCCACCCTGGCCGGCCCCTTCGTGCGGCTGATGAGCAGCGACGAGGTGTGCGAGGCGCTCGGCCGCCCCCTTGAGCCCTGCTGATTCAGAGCAAAAAAGAAGGGAGGCTTGAGCCTCCCTTCTTCGTGCATTTCCCCTTCACGTCGCCGCTGCTTGCTGGCACTCGGCGTGGCAAGGGCAGGTCACCAGATGATCGTTCACCATGCCCACCGCCTGCATGAAGGCGTAGCAGATGGTGCTGCCGACGAAGGTGAAGCCGCGCTTCTTGAGGGCCTTGGACATGGCATCCGACTCCGGCGAGGTCGCCGGAATGTCGCCGTTGCCCTGACGCTGGTTGACGATGGGGGCGCCGCCCACGAAGCCCCACAGATAATCGACGAAGTCGATGCCTTCCGCCTCCAGCGCCAAATAGGCGCGGGCGTTTTTGATGATCGACTGCACCTTGAGCCGGTTGCGAATGATGCCGGTATCCTGCATCAGCCGTTCCACATCTTGGTCGTCGAACTGCACGATGCGCACCGGATCAAAATCCGCATAGGCGCGATGGTAGCTCTCGGTGCGCTTGAGGATGGTGATCCACGACAGCCCCGCCTGTTGACCATCGAGGCAGAGCTTGGCAAACAACTCGCGGGCGTCATACACCGGCCTGCCCCACTGCTTGTCATGGTATTCGATGTATTCCGGGTCTTTGGTCACCCAGGCGCAGCGCAGTTCCATTTCCTCTCCCCTGTTTTTCATCGGCCATCGGCAGGCCGCTTGCGTCGGCGACATCATAGGGCAAGCGGCAACATAGCCCCACTAATCCCCTGTAATTTCGCCTATTATCCGACCATGCCAGACGGTATACTCCCTCGGTTCACATTCAGCAAATCTTGCTCTGATTTCATTTCGCGCGAAAAACACTATGCAAAAATTCGATGTCAAAACCTTTCAGGGCCTGATCCTGCAGTTGCAGGACTATTGGTCCCGCCAGGGCTGTACCATCATTCAGCCGCTGGATATGGAAGTGGGTGCCGGTACCTCCCACCCCATGACCTGCCTGCGCGCCCTGGGCCCGGAGCCCATCGCCTGCGCCTACGTACAACCGTCCCGCCGTCCGACTGACGGCCGCTACGGTGAGAACCCGAACCGCCTGCAGCACTACTACCAGTTCCAGGTGATCATCAAGCCCTCCCCCGACAACATTCAGGAACTCTATCTGGGCTCCCTGAAAGAACTGGGTATGGATCCTGAAATCCACGACATCCGCTTCGTGGAAGACAACTGGGAAAACCCGACGCTGGGCGCCTGGGGTCTGGGTTGGGAAGTGTGGCTGAACGGCATGGAAGTGACCCAGTTCACCTACTTCCAGCAAGTTGGCGGCCTCGAGTGCAAGCCGGTGACCGGCGAGATCACCTACGGTCTCGAGCGTCTGGCCATGTACATCCAGGGCGTCGACAGCGTCTACGATCTGGTCTGGTCTGACGGCCCGCTGGGCAAGACCACCTACGGCGACGTGTTCCACCAGAACGAAGTGGAGCAATCCACCTACAACTTCGAACACGCCGACGTGGAGTTCCTGTTCCACTGCTTCGAGCAGTACGAGAAGGAAGCCCAGAACCTGCTGGCACTGGAAAAACCGCTGCCGCTGCCTGCCTACGAGCGCATCCTCAAAGCCGCTCACTCCTTCAACCTGCTGGATGCCCGCAAGGCCATCTCGGTCACCGAGCGTCAGCGCTACATCCTGCGCATTCGCACCCTGACCAAGGCCGTGGCAGAGGCATACTACGCCTCCCGCGAAGCGCTGGGCTTCCCTATGTGTCAGCGCAGTGAGAACAAGCAAGGTTAAGGAACGGACATGGCACAATATACATTTCTGGTAGAGATCGGTACTGCTGAGCTGCCGCCCAAAGCCCTGCGCTCCCTGGCCGAAGCCTTTGCCGACAACTTCAAAGCCGAACTGACCAAGGCCGATCTGGCCTTCGGCGCCGTCGAGTGGTTTGCCTCACCGCGCCGTCTGGCGCTGAAGGTGAGCGAGCTGGCTGGCGAACAGCCGAGCAAGAGCGTCGAGAAGCGCGGCCCGGCCGTAGCGCAGGCGTTCGATGCCGAAGGCAAGCCGACCAAGGCTGCCGAAGGCTGGGCCCGTGGCAACGGCATCACCGTTGAGCAGGCCGAGCGTCTGGTCACCGACAAGGGCGAATGGCTGGTTCACACCGCCAAGGTCGAAGGCCGTCCGGCCGTCGATCTGCTGGGCGAACTGGTTAGCCAGGCGCTGGCCAAACTGCCCATCCCGAAAATGATGCGCTGGGGCGACAAGACCATCCAGTTCGTGCGTCCGGTCTTCACCGTGACCCTGCTGCTGGATGGCGAGCTGGTGCCCGCCCACATTCTGGGTATCGACTCTGCCCGCACCATCCGCAGCCACCGCTTTATGGGCGAGAGCGAGTTCACCATCGACAACGCCAGCCAGTACCCGCAGATCCTGCAGGAGCGCGGCATGGTGATTGCCGACTTCATGGCCCGCAAGGCCAAAATCAAGGCTGACGTCGAAGCGGCCGCTGCCGCCTTCGGTGGCGTGGCCGATCTGGACGACGCCCTGCTGGAAGAAGTGACCGCACTGGTCGAGTGGCCGGTGGTGCTGACCGCCAACTTCGAAGAGAAGTTCCTGGCCGTGCCGGCTGAAGCGCTGGTGCACACTATGAAGGGTGACCAGAAGTACTTCCCGGTCTACGACAAGCACGGCAAGCTGCTGCCGAAGTTCATCTTCGTCACCAACATCGAGTCCAAAGACCCGAGCCAGATCATCAGCGGCAACGAGAAGGTGGTTCGTCCCCGTCTCTCTGACGCCGAGTTCTTCTTCAAGACCGACCTCAAGCAGACCCTGGCCTCCCGCCTGCCGCGCCTTGAAACCGTGCTGTTCCAGCAACAGCTGGGCACCGTCAAAGCCAAGGTCGAGCGTATCGAGACCGTCGCTGGCTTTATCGCCGAGCGCATCAGTGGTGGCGATAATGCCGTCGTGACTCAGGCCCGCCGTGCCGGTCTGCTCTCCAAGTGTGATCTGATGACCAACATGGTCGGCGAGTTCACCGACACCCAGGGTGTCATGGGGATGCACTACGCCCGTCACGATGGCGAAGACGAAGCCGTGGCCGTGGCCCTCAACGAGCAGTACATGCCGCGCTTTGCCGGTGATGCCCTGCCGTCCGGTCTGGTTGCCTGCGCCGTCGCGCTGGCCGACAAGTTCGACACCCTGGCCGGTATCTTCGGCATCGGCATGCTGCCGAAGGGTGACAAGGACCCGTTCGCCCTGCGTCGCGCCGCCATCGGTGCCCTGCGCATCATGACCGAGAAGCAGCTGGATCTGGATCTGGTTGAACTGGTTGAAGAAGCGGTACGCGTCTACGGCGACAAGCTGACCAACAAAACCGTCGTTACCGACGTGGTCGACTTTATGCTGGGCCGCTTCCGCGCCGCCTATCAGGACGAAGGTATCGGTGCCGACGTAGTGCTGGCCGTACTGGCCCGCCGCCCGACCCGTCCGCTCGACTTCGATCGTCGCGTCAAGGCCGTCAGCCACTTCCGCACGCTGGATGCCGCCCTGGCACTGGCTGCCGCCAACAAGCGCGTGAGCAACATTCTGGCCAAGGTCGAAGGCGAACTGCCGACTGCCGTCAAACCGGAACTGCTGGTCGATGCCGCCGAGAAGGCGCTGGCCACCCAGGTTGCCGAACTGCAAGCCGAACTGGCCCCGCTGTTCGCTGCCGGTGACTATCAGGCTGCCCTCACACGTCTGGCCGCCCTGCAGGGGCCGGTCGACACCTTCTTCAACGAGGTGATGGTGATGGCCGACGACGAAGCCCTCAAGGCCAACCGTCTGGCACTGCTGAACAACCTGCGCAACCTGTTCCTGCAAGTCGCGGATATCTCCCTGCTGCAGTAACGAAGATTGCCTGTATTACCCCAAAATGGCGCCATAGGCGCCATTTTTTTACAGATAGGTTCAATACAAGAATCTCTGTGTGATAAGGTTAGTATTTTTATGACATGAGTCATTATCAATAGGATAAAGGAACCTAAATTGCCTAAAGACTCTAAGAATGTCGCATCAAAGCATTTTTCTGGCGAGATATTCGACAAGCCGTTAATAATGGAAGGTTTTATAGAAAGTGAGCCCACACGTTATATCGCTGAAATGCCATACGATTTAACTAGATATGAATTTAGCATCATAAAAAAGCCTGATAACACAGAAATGTATTTTAATTTGTTCGCAGGTGCTAAATAACTGATCCCAATAGTGCTACACCTTCGCTGTACCATAGCCATTCCCCGGGAAAGGAGACACGGCATCCATGAAGTGTTTCACTCGGGCCAGCAGGCTGGCCATTCCTCTGCATTGATGATTGCGCGTGATGGTTTCATGTAACTTGTGCCACAGCCGTTCGATGTGATTAACCCAAGGGCTGTAAACTGGCTGGAACACCAGGCAGAACTTGGGGTTCTTCTTCAACCATCGCTCGGTCTGTTTGCTTTTGTGAATGATGTAGTTATCGAGGATCAGTGTGATGGTTTTGGCTCGTCGGTAGTGGCGACGCAGCTTTTCCAGCATGGCGATAAACAGGGATGAGTTTTTCTTGATCCCGCTGACGTAAAGTACTCTTCCATTGCCTGCATGGAGAACGCCTGCCAGGTAATGTTTGGCGTTCTTTCCAGGTGTGACAACCCGCTTTTGCTGCGCTCTGAACATCCAGTCGGCCCCTAATTTGGGATTAAGGTCTATATCGACTTCATCCTCATAAAACACCGGATTATCTGCATCACAGCGGGCCAGTGCCGCGTCGATATTAGCCATTTTCTCCTGATAGGCAGGGTCTTTTATCCGCAAGGTCGGCACGGGCCTTCGCCAGACAATGCCCATACGCGGTAACCATCGGCGGAGCGTGGAGGCTGCCACATTGAGCCCTGTTAACCGATTGATTTTTATAGCCAATAGTTCAGTACACCAACGGCTGCGCTGATAACCAAAATCTTGCGGAGAAAACTGCATGAGCAGCACCAGTAAGGTGACAATCTTGGCGACAGGTAAGATCGGGGCACGGCCAGCCGGTAAGGCTTCTAGCGCATCTATGCCTTCATCCCGATACCACCGAAGCCAACGGCCGATGGTCGAGCGAGCAGCGCCGGTAAGGTGATGAACATCAGTGATCGTGCGTCCTTCATGTAACAGCAAGATGGCCATCAAGCGACGAGCATGTCCTTTATCACGGGTGGCATGGATGATTTTGTGAATGCGGCGCCGTTGTGGTCGTGGCAGAGGTGGTAGGATAGGCATCAACTCAGTCCTTTGGGTGTGGCTTGTTTTGTTTAGCGACTAATCAGATCGCACAAACTGGACTGAGTTCCCTTCCTCCTGTGATCTACTATTCGGAACAGCTATTTAGTATAGGCCTACTAATATCGATCATTGGAAAAGCCGTAGCCTCCTTAGTAGCTAAAGAAGACCCTCAACTAGCTGGATGGGAAATAATATCGCTAGTCATTGGCTTATTTATTTGCCTAGTAACAAAGCGTTTCGTTAAATCTAATGAAGACAAAGAAAAGGAAGATTTACTAAACGCGATAGAAGAGCACTTCATCAATAACAAAAAAAGAAAACTACATGTTACTAAGGGAGAATGGCAATGAAGATTAATTCTCTTCCCACCAACTATAAGGCACCGAGTAGTATTTATATCGGTAGCAACATCATATCCAATGTTAATACTTTGATAGATTTCAAAGGATTCGCTCCCATATTAATAGGGGATGGCAAGATTCCCAGGATATGGATTAATATACCAGCCAAACAAGATGGTTCAGAGTGGTATCCATTGGTAAAAGATAATTTCTCTACAAACCCATCTGTTCTTGTAATTAAAAGCGGAAATAGAGTTAAAGTAACTACGCCAGATGGCGTGATAATTGACTGTGAAAAAGAAAAGAATGGAAGTGTTACAGTTAATAAATTAAATTTAAAACCCTTTGGTTTAAATGTTTATTCAGATGAAAAAAGCATGAGCATTATGAATGCAACTTTCTCATCAAGCAAATTTTCAAACATGATGTCCGTAATTGGCATTAGCTAACAATGTCAGTTCGTAGGTTCGATTAGCCGTCAGGCGTAATCGGACGTTCGCGTAAATCAATTCTCCCGCCATAACGGCCAGCCGAATTTTCCCCTCCGGCTGGCCACCCTGTTTCATGGCAACAACCGCAATCAAAACCTCTCGTTCGTCCGATTACGCTGCGCTAATCGAACCTCATATACAGGACCTTAAGAAAACACTTCATTTGAAATTCCTTCTAAGGTCCTGTTCTGTATCGATTTTCGCTGCTT
>NZ_JAPDBZ010000057.1:0-23853 GCF_027705505.1 Aeromonas sp. QDB56 | reverse complement strand
TGTTTGGAGACAGCCAGTTTACCAGCACCCTGTCTGTCAACTTCCACTTCCCCAAGATCCCGCGAAGAACCTTTTTTGTGCCCGCTTTCCTCCGGCCCCGCTTGTGCGTGAGACAGCTCACACATTGCGCCAATAAACGATCGGGCGAAAGCGCCGTCAAAACCCGCCACCGATCACACTCCCTTGCCGCCAGTCCGCTCCTTTCCTCTTCTTGATCGCCAAAAGGGCTTCTTTTGATGCCTTTCCCTCCGGATTTCCACTTCGAATCGGAAAAAACCTGCCTCCTCCCGCACTCTCCTCCGCTTTATGGTGATCCCATCTTTTCTGCCAGCCTGGAGAGCAGACCTTGAACACCGACACCCATGACGCCCCCCTGACCCCGGACAGCCCGGCACTGCTGCGCAAGACCGACCTGACCCTGGCCCGCATTCACAACCTGCTGGCGGATCAGGGCATACGCCCCAACGACGTGCAGCAGCAGATGCTGGCCTCCCACGTCAAGGCCATGGTGTGGCGCTCCTACAGCGGGGAATCCCTGCCGGAAGTCGACCTCAGCCTGTTCGAGGAGATCTCCCCCCTCTCCCTGCGCCTGGCCGAACAGGTCGTCGCCTGGCTCGACCGCCTCGCCTACGAGGAGGCGCACCTCTTGTCCGTCCATTTTGAAGTGGCCAAAGAAAACGAACTCAGCTCAGTAAAAGGAGAAAGCTAAATGACTGCCATCAAACTCGTGATTGGAGATCGTCTCGGCAAGGGTCAGAAAGTGGGGGCGGGCGCAGAAGCCGCCGGCGCCACCGTGACCGTCATCCCCGGCATGGCCGCCGACATGAAGCTCGGTGATGTGATGAACAAGGAGCAGGCCGACCTTGGCATCTCCTTCTGCGGCAGCGGTGGCGCGGGCGCCATCACGGCCCAGACCAAGTACGGCTACAAGTGCCGCTACGGCATGCGATCCATCGAGGAGGGTGTCACCGCCATCAACGAGGGGTGCGTGGTACTGGGCTTCGGCTTCATGGACAAGGAAGAGCTGGGCCAGAAGCTGATCGAAGCCTTCGCCAAGAAACACGGACGCGCCTGATGAAAGAGCACTTCACCACCCGGATCACGGTCAACGGCAAGGGGGCGACTCGCCAGCAGGCGTTCGCTGCAGCCCTCAGCCAGGTGCAACCCAGCCTGCTCAAGGAGAGCCCCAAGGTGATGCTGCGCATCGAACCCCTCGAGGTCGAGGTGCTCGAGGCCGAGGAGTCGGTACGGGTGGAGAAGTTCCTGTTCTTCTTCCTGCCACGCCAGCGCCACGAGTTCCGGGTCCGGCTGGCGATCACCGTCAAGGTCACCAGCCTGGATGTCGACAAGGTGGATTTCACCCGGGCCTGACCCCACAACCAAAAGGACAAGTTGGATGTTTCTAATCATTTTGATGAAGTCACTCATCATCGGCGGCCTGGTAGGCGTCGGGGTGGGGGCTGGCGCGGCGCGGATGTTCCACGCCCCGACCGTGCAGGGGATGGGCGCGTTCCGTACCCTGGGCGAGCTCAACTCCTGCGAAGGGGACCCCGCATCCCACTTCTCGTTCGGTCTGGGCTTCTTCTTCAACGCCTGGGCCTCCACGGTCGCGGCCGGCGCCTTCACCCAGGACGTGGATCACCGCATCCTGCCGAACTGGGGTGCAGCGGCCCTGATGATCAAGAACCGGGATCTCGCCACCACCCTCCATGATCCCAAAAAGATGGCCATCGCCTGCGGCATCATTGGTGCCATCGTGGTCGCCTTCCTCAACAGCACGGCCGCCGCCGTACCTGCCGCCCTGCAGGTGACCGCGGTCAAGGTGCTGGTGCCCGCCGCCAACCTGCTGGTCAACACCGTCATGCCGGTGATCTTCTGGCTGGCCGCCATCGAGGCAGGCAAGAAGTCCGGCTTCTGGGCCACCATCTTCGGCGGTCTGGCCCAGCTCATCATGGGCAACGCGGTACCAGGCCTGGTGCTTGGCATCCTGATCGGCAAGGGGGTGGAAGAGAGCGGCTGGAACCACGTCACCAAGGTGATGATGAGTGCCATCGTCCTGTTGTTCGTGCTGAGCGGCTTCTTCCGCGGCTTTGACATGAAACTCATTGAATCCTTCCACCTGGGCGTTCCCCTGTGGCTGGAAAACGTCCACAACCTCATGAGCGGCAAATAAGGGTGCACACCATGGATGAGAAACTGAGAAACAACTTCTGGTATGCCGACTGGTCCTTCCCCATCTTTGTCGGTCTGCTCTCTTCCGGCGTCTTCGCCGGTACCCACATGTTCTACCTCTACGGGGTCGGCGCATTCAACGAGGTGGCCTTCGTTGCCATGCTCAAGGCCGGCATGGACACGGGGGCCTATGGTGCAGTCGCCGCCTTCGGTGCCAGCTTCCTGTTCGCCCGCATCATCGAGGGCTCCCTGGTGGGGATCCTCGACATCGGCGGCGCCATCCAGACCGGAGTCGGCCTCGGAGTGCCCGCCCTGCTGCTGGGGGCCGGCATCATCTATCCGGTGGAAAACTTCACCGCTTCCCTGATCACCGGCATGGGGATTGGGATGGCCATCGGCTACGTGATCATCCTGGCGCGCAAGTTCACCATCAACTAGAGCAACTCCACCTACGGCGCAGACGTCATGATGGGGGCTGGCAACAGCTCGGGCCGCTTCCTCGGTCCCCTCATCATCCTCTCCGCCATGGGCGCCTCCATTCCCATCGGGATAGGCTCCCTGCTGGGTGCCCTGCTGTTCTACATCTGGGAGAAGCCCATCACGGGCGGCGCCATTCTGGGGGCCATGCTGTTCGGGACCTTCTTCCCCATCGCCCTGGCTTAATCCAAGGCCGTCTCTTCGGCGGCATTCAAGAACCTGTTTGCGCTCTGCCGCGAAAGGTCGTCAGCAAGGTGAAGAGCAGCGCAGGGGCCGGAGCGTATGGATAGACGTGAGAACTCCTGGTTACAAATACGCGAGCAGCACATGAGCCTTGGAAGCGGCCTCGCAGTAAGAGCACAAGCAGGTTCCAAGAGGGATATCAGCATGTACGACATGATCATCAGGGCGGGACGCCTGGGAAACGGGCAGCTTGTCGACGTCGCCATCAAGCATGGCAAGATAGCGGCGCTGGGTTCGCTGCCAGAGAGCACGGAGGCGAAGCAAACCCTCACTCTGGGCGGGCAGGTCCATGTGAGCGCCGGCTGGATCGACGGCCACACACACTGCTACCCCGCCTCTCCCCTCTATCACGATGAGCCGGATAAGGTGGGCGTGGAATCCGGCGTCACCACCGTCATCGACGCCGGCAGCACCGGAGCCGACGACGTGGACGACTTCCAGCGTCTCGCCGCCACCTGCAAGACCCGGGTGCATGCCCTGCTCAACATCTCCCGCATCGGTCTGCTGCGTCAGAACGAGCTGGCGGATCCGGCAGACATCGATCCCGTCCTCGCCCAAGCGGCCATCCGGCGCCATCCCGGCTTCATCGTCGGCATCAAGGCGCGCATGAGCGGCAGCGTGGTGGGTGAAAGCGGTCTGCAACCCCTGCGCATGGCCAAGCAGATCCAGCAGGCCAATGGCAACCTGCCACTGATGGTGCACGTGGGCAACACGCCGCCGGATCTGGACGAGATCGTCGCCCTGCTGGGGGAGGGCGATCTGCTGACCCACTGCTTCAACGGCAAGCCCAACCGCATCCTGACCCCTGCGGGTGAACTGCGCCAGGCGGTGCGCGAGGCGATGCGGCGGGGACTCTTGCTCGACATCGGCCACGGCGGTGCCAGCTTCAGCTTCGAGGTGGCAGAGCTGGCCATTGCCCAGGGCATCCTGCCCCACACCATCAGCTCAGACATCTACTGCAAGAACCGCATCAAGGGGCCCGTCTACAGCCTTGCCCACGTGATGTCGAAGTTCTTCGCCATCGGCATGACCCTGGAGCAGGTGCTCGCCTGCGTCACTCACCAGGCCGCCGATGCCCTGCGCCTGCCCGGCAAGGGGCGACTCGAGGTGGGCGCCGATGCAGACATCACCCTGTTCGAGGTGAGCTGCGGCCCCACTCTCTTTACCGATACCGAGGCCGGCACCCGCAACGGTGATCGGCAACTGCTCCCTCTCGCCGCCCTGGTGGGCGGCGCACTGGTTCTGACTCACTACGGGAAATCACACCATGCCTTCTGTGTATGAGAAATACCGGCTCAAACCGGTGATCAACGCCTCCGGGCGCATGACCATTCTCGGCGTCTCCACCCCCGAGCAGGAGGTGGTCGACGCGGTCAACTTCGGCCTAGGCCACTACTTCGAGGTGAAGGATCTGGTCAACAAGACCGGCGCCTACCTGGCCGAACTGCTGGGTGTTGAAGATGCGGTAGTGGTCTCCTGCGCCAGCGCCGGCATCGCCCAGTCGGTGGCCGCCATGATCGTGCGCGGCGACCCCTATCGCCTCGAGCAGTTGCATGCTCATGCCCACGACGTGCCGAGCGACATCGTGCTGCCCAAGGGCCACAACGTGAACTTTGGTGCCCCCGTCGGCACCATGGTCAACCTGGGGGGCGGCAGGGTGGTGGAGGCAGGCTACGCCAACGAGTGCTCACCCGCCCAGCTGGCCGCCGCCATCAATGCCAATACCGCCGCCATCCTCTACATCAAGTCCCACCACTGCGTGCAGAAGAGCATTCTGTCGGTGGCCGAGGCGGCCGAGGTGGCCAAGGCACACGGGATCCCGCTCATCGTCGATGCAGCGGCCGAAGAGGATCTGCGTCTCTACTACAACCAGGGTGCGGATCTGGTCATCTACAGCGGCGCCAAGGCCATCGAAGGGCCCACCAGCGGCCTGGTGCTCGGCAGGCGTCAGTATGTGGGGTGGGTCAAGCAGCAGGCTGGCGGCATAGGCCGTGCCATGAAGGTGGGCAAGGAGGGGATCCTCGGCCTGACCCACGCCATCGAGCGCTACCTGGCCAAAGAGAAGGAGAGCGGCACCGCCATGGTCGCCAAGATGACCCCCTTCATCGAGCGCCTCAACCAGCTGCCCGGCGTCAGCGCCAAGGTGGTGTGGGACAGTGCGGGGCGCGACATCGCCCGCACCGACATCGCCTTCGACCACCAGCAGATCCGCATGACCACGGTGGAAGTGGTCTCCCGTCTGCAACAGGGTACCCCCGCCATCTACTGCCGCGGCTACAAGGCCAACGAGGGGCACATCGAGATAGATGTGCGCAGCGTCACCCTGCCCCAGCTCGACCAGATCCACTCCGCCATTGCCCACCTCGTTCAGGAGAACAACTGATGTCTCTTACCCCCAATTACTACCGCGATCGGGTCTGCCTCAACGTGCTGGCAGGTTCCAAAGAGAATGCCGTCGACATTTATGAGGCTGCCGAGGGCCACGTCCTGGTCGGTGTGCTCTCCAAGAACTACCCGGACATCCCCTCTGCCGTCGCCGACATGCAGGCCTACGCCAAGCTTATCGACAACGCCCTCTCCATCGGGCTGGGAGCAGGGGATCCGCGCCAGTCCGCCATGGTGGCCGAGCTGGCCCGCCAGTTGCAGCCTCAGCATGTCAATCAGGTGTTCACCGGGGTCGGGGCCAGCCGGGCGCTGCTCGGTCAAGCTGACACCCTCGTCAATGGCCTTGTCTCCCCCACCGGCATCCCCGGCATGGTGAAGATCTCCACTGGCCCCCTCAGCGCACAGCAGACTGACGGCATCGTCCCCATCGACACCGCCATTGCCCTGCTCAAGGACATGGGCGGCAGCTCGGTCAAGTTCTTCCCCATGGGGGGACTCGCCTGCCGCGCCGAATATCAGGCAGTGGCCGAGGCCTGTGCCCGCCACGGCTTCTGGCTGGAGCCCACCGGCGGCATCGATCTTGAGAACTTCGAGGAGATAGTGCGGATCGCGCTGGAGGCAGGAGTCGAGAAGGTGATCCCCCACGTCTACAGCTCCATCATCGACAGTGTCAGTGGCCAGACCCGGCCGGAGGATGTGCGTACCCTCCTCGCCATGGTGAAGGCACTGCTGGCATAGCAACCCCACAGGCACCGGTCCGATCACTGGGCGGTGCCTGGCTTGTTAATGACCCCCTTGTTAACATCGACCCACCATGCGCGACAGGAGTCCTCACCCCCTCATGACCAAGCTGCCCCACCCCAGACTCCAGCAACTGCTCGCCCTGCTTCACGCCGAGCCTCTGCCACAGGAGGAGCTGGCCCGCCGTCTCAATGTTTCCACCCGCACGGTGCGTACCGACGTGGCGACCCTGAACGAGCTCATTGCCACCCGGGGCGCCCACCTGATCCATCAGCGGGGCAGCGGTTACCAGCTCAAGATCTACAATCAGGGACTGTTCGATGCGCTGCTGGCCGCCCAGGGGCAGGAGAGCCCTCTGCCTCGCACCAGCCGCGAGCGGGTGCTGCACCTCCAGGTCTTGCTGCTGACGGCGGAACAGGGGATCAAACTCGACGAGCTGGCGGACACCTGGTATCTCAGCCGGGCGGCTTTGCAAGGGGACATGACGGAGGTGCGGGAGCGGCTCGCCCACTTCGGGCTCACCATCGACAGCAAACCCAGAGTGGGGATGCGCATTGCGGGAAGCGAGATGGCGATCCGCGCCTGCCTCACCCAACTGCTCTGCCAGGAGCTGCTGCACCAGCATCCGCTCCAGAGCCTGTTGCCCACCCTCTGCCCCAGCAAGACGCTGGAGGTAGTGGGCAACCACATTCACGAGCAACTCGGTCGCCATCAGCTGCGCCTGGCCGACGAGAGCCTGCAGCAAGTCACCGTCTACTGTGCCGTCGCCCTGCTTCGCCAGGCGTCTGGCCACGAGTTGCGCCAGTTTGCCAGCGACGACATCACCCCGCCCCTGGCAGTGGTGGCCCGCGACATCTATGCCGAGCTGCCAACCCTGACGTCACCGGGGCAGGAAGAGATCGCCTGTCTCGCCATCCAGATCCAGGCTCGCCTCACTGCAGAGACGCCCCTGCTCAGCCCGGCCATGGCGGCCGAGAGCGAGCAGCTGACTACGCACCTGCTGGGTTACATCCACCACCACTACCCCTATGACCTGCGCGGCGACCCGCAATTGCGAGCCGACCTGCAGACTCATATCGGCGCCATGCTGCTGCGGGTCAAATACCAGATTGGCAGCCACAATCCCCTGGCGGACCACATCAAGCAGTATTACCCCCTCGCCTACGACATCACCCTGGCGGCCATCTCTGAGTGGATCAGGCAGACCCCCTACCGGTTGACCCACCACGAGATCGGCTACCTGGTGATCCACATCGGGGTCGGCCTGGAGCGCCACTACGACATCGGTTACACCCGGCGCCCCCAGGCGCTGCTGCTGTGCGATGCGGGCAACGCCACCTTCCGGGTGCTGGAAGCACGCATCCGGCGGGAATACCCCCAACTGCAGCTGACCACGCTGGAGTCGGTGCGGGACTATGAGGGACTGGTACGAGTCGAGCAGGATTTCGTCATCAGCACCCTCAAGGTGAGCGAGAAGAATGCTCCCGTGGTGCAGGTCTCCCCCTTCCCGACCCAGTACCAGCTGGAGCAGCTCGGCAAGCTGGTGCTCGTCGATCGCACCCGTCCCTATCTGCTCGACAAGTATTTCGATGCCGACCACTTCATGGTGCTTGATGAACCCATCAGCCAGGGGGCGCTGTTTGATCGCATCTGCAGCCAGCTTGAGGCGGAGGATCTGGTGCAGAGCGGATTCCGGGGATCCTTGCAGGAGCGGGAGCAGATCGTCTCAACCATGCTGGGGGACGGCATCGCTCTACCCCACTCCCTCGGCCTGCTGGCGCGCCGCACCCTGGTCTATACCGTGCTGGCCCCCCAGGAGATCGATTGGGGTAACGGCGAGAGCGCTACCCTCATCTTCGTGCTGGCCATCGCCAAGGCGGATTATGAGGAAGCCATGGGACTTTATGATCTGTTTCTGGCACTGATGAACGAAAAAGCCAGCAGAAATCTGCTGGCTTGTCGGGATTTTGCCGCTTTCAAGGCGCTGGCTCGCAGCGCACCTTGAGCACGCCGAGGCGTATTACTCCTCATTGAAGCCCGAGGTGAACAGCGCCACCACGGCGGCCAGGGCCTCCACCTCTTCGGGGCCCTCCACCTGCACCTCCACCTGTTTGCCCTGGGCGGAGTCCAGCATCAGCAGGCCGATCACGCTGTCCGCGTCGGCCTCGACTCCCTCTTCGTTGCGCAGCAACACGTGGGCATCGAACCCCTGCACCAGCTCGAACAGCATCATGGCCGGTCGCGCGTGAATGCCTAACTTGTTTTTGACTTCTACCGAGGCGGAAACGGTCATCTGAGCATCCTGTGGATCTGTCAGGCGGGGTTTGAACGCTTGTCCAACGTGCGATGGCGGATCTGCACGTTCTTGCCAAGCAACCGGAATGCGCTGGCCAGCCGCTCGGCGATGAACACCGAGCGGTGTTGTCCGCCGGTACAGCCGATCCCGACGGTCACATAGCTGCGATTGTTGCGCTCCAGGTGGGGCAACCAGGTCCCCAGCATATTCTCGATCTGCTGGATGAACAGCATGACATCCGGCTGGCTGGAGAGGTAGTTGGCCACGGGCTCATCCTTGCCGGTGAAGGGCTTGAGCTCCGGGATCCAGTGCGGGTTGGGCAGGAAACGGGCGTCGAACACGAAGTCCGCATCCTTGGGAATGCCGTACTTGAAACCGAATGACTCGAACACCAGCACCAGCTCGTTCTCTTTCTTGCCGAGCACCCGGGTTTTGATGAGCTCGCTGAGATCGTGAATGCTGAGGTTGGTGGTGTCGATGCGCAGGTCGGCGGTCGAGGAGAGCGGTGCCAGCAGGTGGGTCTCTTCCCGGATCGCCTCGTCCAGCGAAAGCTTGTTGCGGGACAGAGGATGCAGACGGCGGCTCTCACCGTAGCGTTTGAGCAGGGTCGCGTTGTCCGCATCGAAGAAGAAGCTCGAAAACTTGACTCGCCCCTCGTTGCGCACCTGGCTCAGCAGGTTCTCCAGCCTGTCTGCCTGGGCAGGCAGGTTGCGCACGTCGATGCTGACCGCCAGCTTGTCATACTGGCTCTCCACCGACACGATCAACTGGGGCAGCAGGTTGACCGGCAGGTTGTCCACGCAGTAGTACCCGAGATCCTCGAGCACCCTCAGGGCCACCGTCTTGCCGGAGCCCGAACGACCGCTTACTACTATTAACTGCATCTTGTCCCCTCACGCCAACGTGGCTGTGTCAGACCCGGCCTCAGGCCGACGTCATGATCTGATAGAGTTCTTCGTCGCTGGTCGCCTGGCGCAGCTGGCGGCAGACGGCCTTGTCACCCAGTTTGGATGCCATCAGGGAAAGAGTCTTGAGGTGCTGCTTGCACTCGCTTTCCGGCACCAGCAATGCAAAGAGCAGGTCAACCGGTTGATTGTCGATAGAATCGAAAGGGATGGGCTCGGAGAAGGTCATCAACACGGCGGTCGGCGCGAAGGCGTCGTCAATCCTACCGTGGGGGATGGCGATACCGGCTCCGATCCCGGTACTGCCCATCTTTTCTCGCGCCAGCAGGCTTTCAAACAGGACCTGGCGGGAAGCGCCGAGGCGCTCTGCGGCCAGTTCACTGATGATCTCGAGCGCGCGTTTCTTGCTGGTACAAGGGACCGCACTCTTGGTGCAGTCCCGACTCAGTATGTGTTCAAGTTGCATAGTTATTTTTGATTTAACTTATCTTTGTGCTTGATGATCTGCCGATCCAGTTTATCCAGCAGGGTATCAATCGCCGCATACATGTCGGCATGCTGCGAATTGGCGAACACCTCTCCCCCGCTGACATGCAGCTTGGCTTCGGCGATCTGGTTCAGTTTTTCGACGCTCAACACCACGTGTACGTTGTTGATATGGTCAAAGTGACGCTCGAGTTTGGCAAATTTGTTGTTCACATAATCACGCAGAGCTTCGGTAATCTCGACATGGTGTCCGGTCAGGTTAATTTGCATAACGTCTTCCTTTTGTTTGCCTAAACCAGGCGTTTGCGCTGATTGGATGGCGGGATCAACAAGGATTCACGGTACTTTGCGATCGTGCGTCTCGCCACCATAATACCCTGTTCGGCCAGCAAATCCGCGATCTTGCTATCACTAAGCGGCTTGGCGGGGTTTTCCGCCGTCACCAGCTTCTTGATCAGGGCGCGAATAGCGGTCGATGAGCACTCTCCTCCTCCCTCCGTATTGACGTGACTGGAGAAAAAAAACTTCAGTTCAAAAATGCCGCGGGGCGTATGCATGTACTTCTGGGTCGTGACCCGTGAAATGGTCGACTCATGCATCTCCACCGCTTCCGCGATGTCGTTGAGTACCATGGGTTTCATGGCCTCTTCGCCGTACTCGAAAAAGCCCTGCTGCTGCTCGACGATGCAGCTGGCCACCTTGAGCAGGGTGTCGTTACGACTCTCCAGGCTCTTGATGAACCACTTGGCCTCCTGCAAATGAGAACGGATGAACTGGGTATCCGTGCTGCTGCGAGCATTGCGCGCCATGGCCGCATAGGCCTCGTTGACACGGATGCGCGGAGCAGAATCCGGATTGAGTTCAACCACCCACTTGCTGCCCTTCTTGACCACGGACACATCCGGGATCACGTACTGGGATTCACTCTGGATGATGCCGTTGCCGGGTCTGGGCTCCAGTTGCTGGATAAGATCCAGCACCTCCTTGAGATCGCTCTCCTTGAGGCGGGTCTTGCGAGCCAGGGTGCGGTAGTCGCGATTGCCGAGCAGGTCCATGTGTTCGCGGATCACCTCTCTGGCTTCCTCGAGCCAGGGCAGGTCCGGCGAATACTGGCCGAGCTGGATCAGCAGACACTCTTGCACCGAACGGGCGGCGATGCCGACCGGATCGAAATGCTGCACCCGCTTGAGCACGGCTTCGATCTCATCCAGTTCGACTTCTACCTCCTCGCTGCTGACTGCAGCCTGAATATCCTCGAGGGTGGCAGTCAGATACCCGGATTCGTCGATGGCATCGATGATGGCAAGCGCGATGGCAGCATCCACATCACTGAACGGGGTGAGCCGCATCTGCCACAGCAGGTAGTCCTGCAGGTTCTCGGTGGTCTCCCCCTGATAGACGCTGTCTTCCCCGTCATGGATGGGGCCTGCACTCTGAGCTGTACCGGCCGAGTAGACCTCGTCCCAGGTGGTGTCCACCGGCAGTTCATCCGGCATGCTCTCCTGGGCCATGGCATCGCTGGAGTCGAGTTGACTGGCGTCCTGTGTCTCTGCCTGACTGGTTTCCTGCGCCTCGTTCTCCTCTTGCTCCAGCAAAGGGTTGTTGTCGAGCGCTTGCTGAATTTCCTGCTGGAGTTCCAGGGTGGAGAGCTGGAGCAGACGAATCGCTTGTTGTAATTGTGGCGTCATGGTCAGGGACTGACCGAGACGCAACTGTAATGTCGGCTTCATCTACGTCGGGATATCCTTATGTTCAGCGAGGCAGTCACCTAACAAAAATGAGGGGTGCCCCCTTACTATAGACTGAATTGATCGCCCAAATAGACGCGCTTGACCTGCTCATCGGCGAGGATATCGGCCGGCGCGCCCTCGGCAATCATCTTGCCGTGGCTGACGATATAGGCCTTCTCGCACACATCCAGCGTCTCTCTGACGTTGTGGTCCGTAATCAGCACACCCAACCCGCGCTCTTTCAGATGCTGGATGATCTTTTTGATATCGATGACTGAAATAGGATCAACACCTGCGAAAGGCTCATCGAGCAGAATAAATCTCGGTTCTGCCGCCAGCGCCCGGGCGATTTCCACCCGGCGCCGCTCCCCACCCGAGAGGCTCTGGCCCAGGCTGTCGCGGATATGGGTGATATTGAACTCTTCCAGCAACTGTTCGACCTTATCCTCCCGCTCTTCGCGGCTCAACCCCTTGCGGGTCTGCATGACCCCCATCAAGTTGTCGAACACCGACAGGCGCCGGAAGATGGAGGCCTCCTGAGGCAGATAGCCGATGCCATTGCGGGCACGGATATGCATGGGCTGCAGGCTGATGTCCTGCTCGTCGATGGTGATGAGGCCGGCATCCCGCTGCACCAGGCCCACGATCATGTAGAAGGAGGTCGTCTTGCCCGCACCGTTCGGGCCGAGCAGGCCCACGATCTGGCCCGTTCCCACCTCCAGGCTCACATCGCTGACCACCATGCGGCGCTTGTAGCTCTTTTGCAGACCCGTTGCTTTTAACACTGCCATGGCTGTTGTTTCCTACTTCTTCTGATCGGCGGGTTTGTCAAAGTTCTCCACCTGATCCGGCAGGAACACCGTCTTGACGCGCTGGGTGGGCCCCTTGCTCTCGGCAATCATCTTCTGCTTGACGATGTCGTAGCGAATGAGATCGCCGGTCACCTGGCTGTCTTCCTGCTTGAGCTGGCCATTGCCGGTGATGGTCACCAGCCGGTTCTTAAGCTCGTAGCGGATGCTGTTGCCATGGGCATTAACCGGTTTGCCGTTGTCCAGCACCTGGAAGAAGGTGGCTGGGTTGCCATACGCGGTCATGACCTCGGCGCCCTTGTCGCCGGAGCGGATCACCACCACCTTGTCAGCCTTAATCTTGATGGTGCCCTGGGTGATGATGACATCCTCGCTGAAGGTGATGCGGTTGTCCTGCATCTCGGCCACCTGCTTGACAGCATCCACATAGACCTTCTCGGCAAAGTCGGACTCTTTGGCATTCAGGGAACCGCACAGCAACAGGGCCGTGAGGGCCAGATTAACGTTTTTCATTGAAATAAGTGGCATGGCCTTTATCCAGTAACTCGAAATATTTACGTTCCAGGTGACCCTTGAGGCCAACGCCCTCGGTCTGGAACTCCTGGCCCACAATGCTGATGTGCTGGTTGCTTCTCATCCCCTGCGTCACCAGATCCAGCTCCAGATAGGAGGTATCCAGCGTGGAGATGAAGGAGGCGGGCAGCAGACCGTCCAGATGCACCTTGTCACGGAGGATCACATTGTCATCGGTGTTGAGCACCCCGGTTTCGGCCGTCAGCTTCCATTCGGCCGCGCCCTTGTCATCGAACATGTAGACCACCGGCTTGGTGAAAGTGGCCTGCTCGAACACCTGGTAGTACTCCGCATATTCGGATTCCAGCCGCTCGGTGCGCTTGCCCTGCTCGTTGAAGCGGGTCGTCACCAACTCTCTGGCGGTGAAGTCCGGTTGAAAATTTTCCGTCTTGGTGGTCGGCTCGGGGACCAGCTCGATCTCCCCCAGCTGCCAGGCCGCCAGCGCAGCCAGAAACAGCAGGCCGAACAGCACAGTCTGTTTGTTCATCGCGACGCCTCGGGTTGATAGTCAGCCAATCCCTGGGCCTGCAAGATCAGGTCGCACACCTCGCGCACGGCCCCGACGCCACCGCCAAGCCGCGTCACCAGATCCGCCTTCGCCAGCACAAGCGGATGGGCGTCGGCAACGGCGATACCCAGGCCGCAAGCCTGCATCACCGGTAGATCGATGGTGTCATCTCCCATATAGGCGGCTTGCGATGCATCCAGCCCGAGCTTGGTCAGCAAGGCCTCGAAGTGGGGCAGCTTTTGGTCTGCACCCTGCACCAGGTGCTGGACTCCCAGACTCTTCATGCGATCGCTGACGATGCGGGAGTTTCGCCCCGTGATGATGGCAATCTCGATGCCCGCATTGAGCAGGGCACGCATGCCGGCACCGTCACGGGTGCAGAAAGTCTTCAGCTCTTCGCCGTTATTGCCCATATAGATGAAGCCGTTGGAGAGCACCCCATCCACATCGCACACCAGCAGGCGGATCTGCGCCGCCTTCTCGTACTGGCTGCGCGTCACCGGACCATAGAGGGTCGGTACGTCTTGCATCAAATTACTCCGGCTTTCAGCAGGTCATGCATGTTGAAGGCACCCAGCGGGTGTCTCTCCCCATCCACGACCAACAACCCGTTGATTTTCCTGGTTTCCATCAGCTTGACGGCCTCGGCAGCCATCATCTCAGGCCCTACGGTAACACAGTTCACCGTCATGACGCGGCTGATGGGGGTGTGATGAATATCCAACTGCAGGTCCAGAATGCGGCGCAGGTCACCATCGGTGAACAGACCGGCAAGCAGCCCTTGATCGTCCACCACCGCCGTCATGCCGAGCCCCTTGCGGCTCACTTCCAGCAGCGCCTGGCTGATGGTGGCATCTATCCCCACCTTGGGCAACAGCTCGCCGCTGTGCATCAGATCGCCCACTCGCAACAGCAACCGCTTGCCGAGGGACCCGCCCGGGTGCGACAGCGCAAAGTCATCGGCGGTGAAGCCACGGGCCTCCAGCAGGGCCACGGCCAGCGCGTCCCCCATCACCAGGGTGGCGGTAGTGCTGGATGTCGGGGCCAGACCGAGGGGGCAGGCCTCTTTCTCCACCTTGATGCACAGGTGCACGTTGGCCTCTTTCGCCATGGTGGAAGCAGGATTGCCTGTCATGCAGATGAGTGGAATGCCGCGGCGCTTGAGCACCGGCAGCAGGGCCAGGATCTCGTCGCTCTCGCCGGAGTTGGAAATGGCGATGATGAGATCCCCGGCTGAGATCATGCCGAGATCCCCGTGGCTGGCCTCGCCCGGGTGCAGGAAGAAGGCGGGCGTTCCCGTGCTGGCCAGGGTCGCGGCAATCTTGTTGCCGATATGACCCGACTTGCCCATGCCGGTCACCACTATCTTGCCGCCACAGCGCAGCACCATCTCGCAGGCGCGCTCGAACGCCTCGTCAAGGTACTGGTAGAGTCCATCAATGGCTTGTTTTTCTATGTCCAGCACCGCTCGGGCGCTGCGACGGAAATCGAACAATTCAGACACTTTTTCAGGCTTTACAGACATAAAGGCACAGCTCCGGGCCGAAATTTGCTGCGGGATTATAAAAAAGTCTGCCGAGATAAGCGAATCGGATGCGGAATGGGCGGTCATTGACGCAGGTTGTTACATAAAACTGTCGCGTACTTGGGGGGGAAACCCGCTCAATAGTTGTTCCTCGCTGTTGCTTAGACCTAGACTAGCCCATAAAATTCGCTCTTCATTTATACCGGATGGACAATTGTTTGAACGATGACCTGATCACCATCTCCGACCTGACCTTCAGTCACGGGGATCGGCTGCTGTACGACAGGATCAACCTGACCATTCCCCGTGGCAAGGTCACCGCCGTCATGGGTCCGAGCGGGATCGGCAAGACCACCTTGCTGCGCCTGATCGGGGGCCAGCTCAAGCCTGAGTCCGGTCAGATCCTGTTTGACGGGGAAGACGTTCCCACTCTCTCCCGTTCACGCCTGTATGAAGTGCGTAAACGGATGAGCATGCTGTTCCAGAGTGGCGCATTGTTCACCGGCATGACCGTCTTCGACAACGTGGCCTTCCCGCTGCGGGAGCACTCCGGCCTGCCGGAAGAGCTGATCCGCACCATCGTCATGATGAAACTGCAGGCTGTCGGTCTGCGCGGGGCGGCCAAGCTGATGCCGTCCGAGCTCTCCGGTGGCATGGCGCGTCGCGCGGCCCTGGCGAGATCCATCGCGCTGGATCCGGATCTCATCATGTATGACGAGCCCTTCGTGGGGCAGGACCCCATCACCATGGCGGTGCTGGTGAAGCTCATCAAGGAGCTCAACGATGCCCTCGGCATCACCTCCGTCATCGTCACCCACGACGTGAAGGAGGTGCTGAGCATCGCCGACTACGCCTACATCATCGCCAACCGCAAGGTAGTGGCACACGGCACACCGGAGCAGCTGCGCGAGGAGCACAATCCCGAAGTCGAGCAGTTCCTCAAGGGATTGCCCGACGGTCCTGTTCCGTTTCATTTTCCGGCAGGCGACCTGCTACAGGATCTGTGATGTTGACAAGTCAGATAAGCAAGCTGGGCCGCAGCGGTGTGCGTTTCATCAACGCCGTCGGCCGGGCAACCATCATGCTGTTTCATGCACTGGCAGGACGACCCCAGCCACGCAAGCACTTCCCGCTGCTGGTGCAGCAACTGTATGTGGTGGGAGTGCAATCCGTCGCCATCATACTGGTGTCAGGCCTCTTCATCGGCATGGTGCTCTCCCTGCAGGGTTACAACGTATTGAAGGATTTCGGCGCAGAGCAGAGCCTGGGGCCTCTTGTTTCCCTCTCCCTGCTCCGTGAGCTGGGTCCTGTGGTCACCGCCCTGCTGTTCGCCGGTCGTGCGGGCTCCGCCCTCACCGCCGAGATCGGCCTGATGAAGGCCACCGAGCAGCTCTCCAGCCTGGAGATGATGGCGGTCGATCCGCTGCGCCGGGTCGTGGCGCCCCGCTTCTGGGCCGGGGTCATCAGCATGCCGCTGCTGGCCTTCATGTTCAGCCTGATCGGCATCTTTGGCGGCAAGCTGGTTGGTGTCGACTGGCTGGGGGTGGACGAAGGCAGTTTCTGGTCCGCCATGCAGGCCTCCGTCGACTGGCAGGACGACATCATGCAGGGCGCCATCAAGAGCCTGATCTTCGCCCTGGTGGTGACTTGGATAGCGCTCTTCAACGGCTATGATGCCAAACCGACCTCGGCCGGGATCAGTCAGGCGACGACCCGTACCGTGGTTCACTCATCCCTGGCCGTGCTCGGTCTGGATTTTATACTCACCGCAGTCATGTTTGGATAAGGGAAAGATGAAGTTCAGCAAAGTAGAATTTCTGGTTGGCGCCTTCATGCTGGCTGGCATCGCGGCCATTCTGGCATTGGCACTGCAAGTGGCGGGATTGAGTTTCAAACCGGAAGGAGAAACCTATACCCTGCGCGCCCATTTCGATAATATCGGCGGCCTGAAAGTGCGCTCGCCGGTCAAGGTCGGCGGCGTCGTCGTCGGTCGTGTCAGCGACATCACCCTGGATCCCAAGAGCCAGGTCCCCATCGTTTCCCTGCAGATGCAGAAGAGTGCCGGCGAGTTCTCCGAGACCAGCACCCTCTCCATCCTGACCTCTGGCCTGCTCGGTGAGCAGTACATCGGTTTGGCACCGGGGTTCAGCGATGAGGAGATGGGCACCAGCATGCTCAAGGATGGCGACATGATCGAAGACACCAAGTCCGCCATCGTGCTGGAAGATCTGATTGGCAAGTTCCTCTACAGCCAGTCCTCTCCGGCCAACACACCCGCAACCAAGGAGTAACCATGTTCAAGAAGATCGCCCTGATGCTGGGTCTGATGACCAGCATGCTGTTCTCCCTCGTCGCCCGTGCGGATGTCAACACTTCGGACCCCTATGCCCTCGTGGATCAGGCCGCCCAGCAGACCTTTGCCCGCCTGAAAGCCGATCAGGCCCAGGTGAAGAGCAACCCCGATCACCTGCGCGTTATCATCCGCGAGGAGCTGCTGCCCTACGTGGACAACCGCTTCGCCGCCTACAAGGTGCTCGGCAACCAGATCAAACAGACGACCCCTGCCCAGCGTGACGCCTTTGTGGACGTCTTCACCGAGTACATGGTGAGCTCCTACGCCGACGCCCTGGCACACTTTGACAAGCAGACCGTCAAGGTCCAGCCCGGTAAAGCCGCCGAGAGCAACATCACCGCCGTCAACGTCAGCGTGAAAGAGGCCGGCAAGCCGGACATCTTCCTCGAGTTCAAGCTGCGCAAGAACAACAAGACCGGCGAGTGGAAAGCCTTCGACATGGTTGCCGAAGGGATCAGCCTGCTCTCCGCCAAGCAGAACGAGCTGGGCGGCCTCATTCGCCAGAACGGCATCGATGCGGTGATCGCCCAGCTGCGTGAACACAACGCCAAGCCGCTGGTGATCAAGTCATGATCCTGAGCGGTGACTTGCAGGCCCCGCAGGTCAACGATCTGTGGCAACGCCGCGCCGACTGGTGGCAGGACGATCGGCTCGAACTCGGTGCCGTCACTACCCTGGATTCCGCCGGCCTTGCCCTGCTGGTCAAGTGGGCCAAGGCGGCACTGGCACGGGGTGCAACTCCGACACTGGTGGGTGCCTCCAACGATTTCCATACGCTGGCCAACCTCTACGGGGTGGCCAGCCTCTTTCATTCAACCCCGCTCACAACTGAGGACTCATAATGCAAGTCTCTGAAATTGAAGCGATACTCCTCGAGGCTTTGCCATTGTCCGAAGTCCATGTCAAAGGGGACGGCAGTCACTACCAGGTGATCGCCGTCGGCGACATGTTTGACGGCATGAGCCGGGTCAAGAAACAACAGGCCATCTATGCCCCGCTGATGGACAAGATCGCCACCAACGAGATCCACGCTCTCTCCATCAAGGCCTATACCGACGCCGAGTGGAAACGCGAGCGTAAATTCCAGCTGCCCTCCTGATTTGGTAAAGAAGTAAACCATGGACAAATTCAAGATCACCGGCCCCTGCACCCTCTCCGGTGAAGTGACCATCTCCGGCGCCAAGAATGCCGCCCTGCCCATCCTGTTTGCCACCCTGCTGTGTGACGAAGAGGTTCAACTCTCCAACGTACCGCGCCTGAAAGACGTGGGTACCACCCTCAAGCTGCTGGAGATGCTGGGCGCCACCACCAAGGTCAACGGCAACGTGACCGTGCTGACCGGCGCGGTAAACAATCATGTCGCCCCCTACGAGCTGGTGAAGACCATGCGTGCCTCCATCCTGGCCCTGGGCCCGCTGGCAGCCCGCTTCGGTGCAGCAGACGTCTCCCTGCCCGGCGGCTGTGCCATCGGTGCCCGCCCGGTCAACCTGCATGTCCACGGCCTGGAGCTGATGGGCGCGAAGATCGTCATCGAAGAGGGCTACATCAAAGCCCGCGTCGACGGCCGCCTGAAAGGTGCCCACATCCTGATGGACATGGTTTCCGTGACCGGTACCGAGAACCTGATGATGGCCGCCACCCTGGCTGACGGTCGCACCGTGATCGAAAACGCCGCCCGTGAGCCGGAGGTGGTCGATCTGGCCAACTTCCTCAACGCGCTGGGCGCCAAGATCCAGGGCGCTGGCACCGATACCCTGACCATCGACGGCGTAGAACGTCTGCACGGTGGCAGCTACAGCGTGCAGCCCGATCGCATCGAGACCGGCACCTTCCTGGTGGGCGCCGCCGTGACCGGTGGCAAGATCACCTGCCGCAACACCGACCCCAGCCTGCTGGAAGCCGTACTGGTCAAACTGGAAGAGGCTGGCGCCCTGATTGAAAAGGGTGACGACTGGCTCACCCTCGACATGACAGGTCGTACCCTGAAACCTGTCACCATCAAGACCGCCCCCTACCCGGCGTTCCCGACCGACATGCAGGCACAGTTCACCGTGCTGAACGCGGTCGCCCAGGGCACCGGCATGGTCACCGAGACCATCTTCGAGAACCGCTTCATGCACGTGCCCGAGCTGGTACGGATGGGTGCCGACATCGAACTGCAGGGCAATGTGGCCATCTGCCGCGACACCCAGCAGCTCAAGGGTGCCCAGGTGATGGCGACCGATCTGCGCGCCTCCGCCAGCCTGGTGCTGGCCGGCTTCGTGGCCGAAGGGGCCACCATCGTCGATCGCATCTATCACATCGACCGTGGCTACGAAGACATCGAGCACAAGCTGCAAGGCCTGGGTGGTCGCATCGAGCGCATCAAGGAATAAGCTGGCTTCACCATGAGCCGACGATAAAAAAGGCCCCCTCGCCAGGCGAGGGGGCCTTTTTCATGACTCCGAATGGCGGCACCCCCTTCTCCCCTTGCGGGAGAAGGGGGCGGGGACGAGGAGGACAAGCAGACACCCTTTCCCCGAGGGAGAGGGTCAAGGGTTCAGGCGGTCAGCCGCTCCAGCTCGCCGATAAGCCAGATGGCCTCCTGGCGATGGGAGCCGCACACGTCCGCCATGGGGCGAAAGCCGCCGCACACCGCCGGGCGCTCCGGCTGGCCGAAGATCTTGCACCCCAGGTGCGCATCGAGCTGCACACAGGGCACACCGGCGGGCTTGCCGTCCGGCATGCCGGGAATGGCACTGCTGATGCTGGGGGCGATGCAGCAGGCACCGCATCCCTGACGACATTCCATGTGATTTTTCCTCTGTGGGGCACCGCAGTGTAGCAAGGAGTCCGGTTTCTCCTAAGCCTTATCCCTGCCCGGGCACCCTGGCGCCCTGCAGAGCGCAAAAAGCCCGGCACTGCCGCAATGCTGTTCACTTAAGAGAATTTGAGTTCCAGTCCACGTAGTATCAGGGCTAAAAAATGAGGGAGGCATGATGCCTCCCTCTTTCTATTGCAAGCCACGCTGGATAAAGGCTGAAGGAACATCGACTGGAAACAGCCTTGCTCCCCCAACTCAAGTCGCATTTATGAATAATTAGTCAAAAATGTGCTTATCTGAACAGCATTGCGGCACTGCCGGGCTTTTTGCTGCGGGAGTCAGCACATCACAGGATGATGTCGCGTACCACGCTGTCCTTGCGATCCAGGAAGTGGATCGACTTGATACGACGGCATGAGAGTACGTGACTTGCCGCCACCGCCATCCTCCTGCTTACAGGATGATGTCGCGTACCACGCTGTCTTTGCGATCCAGGAAGTGGATCGACTTGATACGACGGCATGAGAGTTCGTGACTTGCCGCCACCGCCATCCTCCTGCTTACAGGATGATGTCGCGTACCACACTGTCCTTGCGATCCAGGAAGTGGATCGACTTGATACGACGGATGGTGCGCGATTTGCCGCGGATCAGCAGGGTCTCGGTGGTTGCCATGACGCCGTCGCTGGTGATCCCTTCCAGCAGATCACCCTTGGTGATGCCGGTGGCCGAGAAGATGACGTTGTCATTCTTGGCCAGATCTTCGAGCTTGAGCACCTTGCTCACGTCGATGCCCAGCTCCTCGCAGCGCGCGATCTCCTGTTCACCCAGGGCGCGAACCTCGGGGCTGTCACCCTTGACCTGGTGGCGGGGGATCAGGCGAGCCTGCATGTCGCCGTCCAGGGCGCGGATCACCGCGGCGGAGATCACCCCTTCCGGTGCGCCACCGATGCCGTAGAGCATGTCCACTTCGCTGTCCGGCAGACAGGTGAGGATGGAGGCGGCCACGTCACCGTCGGGAATGGCGAACACCCGCACCCCCAGGCCCTGCATCTCCTTGATCGCCTTGTCATGACGCGGCTTGGCCAGAGTGATGACGGTCAGACGGGAGAGGGGCTTGCCGAGCGCCTTGGCCACGGCCTTGAGGTTCAGCTCCAGGGCCTGATCGAGATCGATGGCGCCTCTCGCCTTGGGGCCCACGATCAGCTTTTCCATGTACATGTCGGGAGCCTTGAGGAAGGATCCCTTGTCGCCCACCGCCAGCACGGCCAGGGCATTGGCCTGACCCATGGCGGTCATGCGGGTCCCTTCGATGGGGTCGACCGCGATGTCCACGGCGTCGCCCTGACCCGTGCCCACCTTCTCGCCGATGTAAAGCATGGGGGCTTCGTCGATCTCCCCTTCGCCGATCACAATCTCGCCATCGATCTGGATCTGATTGAGGATGTGGCGCATGGCCGCCACGGCCGCGCCATCGGCGATATTCTTGTCACCACGTCCGAGCCACTTGTAGCCAGCCAGTGCAGCCGCTTCCGTCACTCGGGAAAATTCGATTGCCAGTTCACGTCTCATCGCATATCCAACCTTAGGAGCTCGAAAACGGGCGGCATTCTACCACAAGGGCAAACCTTTGCGCGTAAAAGTGGCGACCAGCCACATAAATCCCGGTTTTCATCCCGCTGACATGGAACCGACACGGTTTGTTCATTGCACGGTCACCCGACTGTCATCTGTCACTTCTAGCATGGCCCCGTCTTTTAAAACAAAAGCTTGCAACACAAGGGATCATGATGAAAAAGCTGACAGTAGTAGCATTGGCTCTTACCGCCGCCTTCCAGGCTCAAGCCGTCGAAGTGTACAAAAACGAGAGCACCCTGCTCGACCTCTACGGCCGCATCTACGCCGGCCAGTTCTTCGGCGAGAAGAAAGAGCTGGACGCCAACGGTGACATCAAGAACGAATACAGCGACAAGCAGGGGGCCAACCAGTTTGTCCGTCTGGGCGCCAAGGTAGAGAGCGAGATCAACCCGGGTCTCAAGGCGCTGGCCCAGTACGAACTGCAGATGTACATCAACGACAGCGAGAAGACCGTCAGCGAGAACTCCGACAACCTGCGTACCCGTCTGGCGTTCGCCGGTGTCGGCGCCAACTGGGGGACCGTCACCTTCGGTCGCCAGAAGGGGGCTCCTGGCTTCCTGGCGGACTGGACTGATGTCTCTCTCTCCGACGGTTACGGCAACGAGGCACTGGGCGCCAAGACCGACACCTTCGCCACCAACCGCGCCGGCTCCGTGCTGAAGTACTCCGGCCTGTTCAACGGTTTCCAGGTCGATACCAGCTACAAGTTCGATGGCGGTGACACCGAAGAGACCTCCAGCAAGGACAGCGATGCCGCCTACGGTGCCGCCGTGGCCTACACCTTCCCGTTCAACCTCTCCCTGGGGACCGCCTACAACGTGGGCATCCGCGACAAGAGCGGTGAAGAGGATGCCAAGCTGTGGCTGCTCTCCGCCAAGTACGACAACAAGGCCCTCTACGCCGCCCTGAGCTATGCCGACGGCAGCGACTTCCTGGCCACTGGCAAGGATCACACCGGCTGGGAAGGGGCGCTGGGTTACAACTTCGAGAGCGGCTTCGGCCTGATGGCCCTGTGGAACAAGCAGAAGGTGGAGCAGGCTGGCAAGTCTGACTACGACTCCATCGACTACTACACCCTGGGTGCCCAGTACAAGTTCAACAAGAACCTGCGCGTCATCGGCGAGTACCGCATCAACAACCTCGACAGCCATGACAGCGGCAAGCTCAACACCAAGGATGACTTCCAGCTGGCGGCCCGCTACGACTTCTAAGTCGGCAACCACCTGATGACACGGCGCGCAGAGCACTCTGCGCGCCGTTTTTCATTTGGGAAGATCGCGTTGTCACTGAGGCTCAGAGCTTCTTCTGCCAGAACATGGCCCGGCCCACCTCGGGATCGAGCTCATAACCCGCAAAGCCGCTGGCACGATAGGCAGCCTGGGCCACCTTGTTCCCCTCCAGCCCCTCCAGGGTCAGCTTGCAGCAACCGAGCTCCCGGGCGAGCCGCTCCGCCTCCGCCAACAGCTGCTTGCCGATGCCGTGGCCGCGATGGGCAGGGTGTACCGCCACGTCGTGGATATTGAGCAGCGGCTGACAGGCGAAGGTCGAGAAGCCCTCGAAGCAGGTGGCAACGCCAGCGGGCTCCCCATCGACCCAGGCCAGCAGCACATGGGCACCGGGTCGCGCGGCCAGGGCGTCGGCCAGATTCGCCTTCACCTCGTCCGCCAGCGCACTGCCGCCCCCCATCTCGTCCCTGGCGTATTCGTCCAGCATCGCGATCAGCGCCTCGCCGTGGCGAGGGTTGTGCAGATCCGCCCTGATGATCTCGACCATGTTTCTCTCCCTGTGTGTTCCGGATGGTGCGCCAAGGCGCGAGGCTACCATGGTAGCGTCCCCTCCGAACCGAACCAAAGCTCCCCCGGCCTTTTCCCCGAGGTTCCAGCCCCCTCAATGCCTGCCCGCCAATGATCTCTTTTTCTTGCATCTTCTCCTTGCAAGGCAAATGAAAATCAATATCATTAGCAACCTCTCGCGATGAGAGAAATCAATAATTACAAATAAATCAACAAGTTCAGGCCGATTGGTCGACAAAGAGTCACACCCAGATGAACCATTCCCCCCCCCCGCGCGCCTTGCTGGGCGTCGCCTTGCTGGCGGTTTGCACCAGCCCCCGTGCCGAAGACGAAACCCTGAGGCGCTGTTTCCCAAATCAACCATCAAGCCACAACTGCCCCAGCCCCAAGTGACCGTTACACTCGGGGCTTTCTGAC
>NZ_JAPDBZ010000056.1:0-24231 GCF_027705505.1 Aeromonas sp. QDB56 | reverse complement strand
GGTATTAGCTGGTCAAGGATGGCGATCATACCTCAGAAGCCGCGCCACACCTCGCTCATACGAGGGGATGGTTAAGGCACGGGACATGTATTCATCCATGTAAATAATCAAGTTCAATGGAGTGAGTTTATTCGTCCGTGGGTAATCAGTAAATTGCTCATCGAGGGCGGCCCGGTGGCCGCCCGATCGATCACTGCCATCAAAAGGAAGATCACGATGAAGAACACCCTCAAGGCCGTGCTGGCCTCACTGCTGCTGGCGACCTCCGCTGCGGCCAGCGCCGCCCCGAAAGGCGAGATCCTGGTGCTGCTCTCGAGCGAGACCGAACTGCCGCTGCAAGGGGGCAAGAGCCTGACCACCGGCTTCTACCAGAATGAACTGGGGGTGCCTGCCGCCGCCCTGCTGGAGGCCGGTTATACCCTGACCCCGGTGACCCCAAGAGGGAACCGGCCCGTTGTCGACAAACACTCCGTCGATCCCCAGTACTTTGGTGGCAACCCGCAGGAGATGGTGCGCATCGGCGCCGTCGTGGAGGGGCTGCTTGGCGTCGGCAAGGTACTCTCCCTGAGGGAGGTGCTGGCATCCGGTCCCGAGCGCTATGCCGGCCTCTTCATTCCCGGTGGCCACGCGCCCCTCATCGATCTTGCCAAGGATCCCGAGGTGGGGACCCTGCTTCGCCACTTCCATGACAACCACAAACCCACGGCCGCCATCTGCCACGGCCCCATCGCGCTGCTGGCGGCGCAGGCGGATCCGGCCGGGTTCGAGCAGTCGGTCATTGCAGGCAAGGCGGACGGCGCCAGAGAGTGGATCTACGACGGTTACAGGATGACCCTCTTCTCCGACAAGGAAGAGGCGGTGTTTGAAGGCTCCCTTGGGGGTGACACGCTGCGCTACTACCCGGCGAAGGCAATGGCCCAGGCCGGTGGCAGCATGCAGTTCGTGGCACCCTGGCAGCCTGGCGTTGTGATCGATCGCGAGCTCATCACAGGCCAGAATCCCTTCTCCGACCACGCCCTGGCGAGCGCCTTCATCGCGGCGCTGGACAAACAGCAAGGGGCAGGCTGACGCGAGGAGAGGCGCAAGTTCCACCCTTGATCAGTGCAGGCAGCCCCCATGGGCTGCCTTTTTCATGCCCCAGCCTTGGCGAGAAACGCCTTCATGGCGGGGGTGACACTGTGTTTTCGGGTGATGAAGGCGATGGTGCCTGCGCTCGCATCGCTCAAGGGATGGCAGGGCAGTTTGAAGAGCTGCTGGGCGGTGGCGGCGATGCCGGCGCTGACCACGGCGCAGCCCAGGCCGTGGCTCACCCCGTTGACCAGGTGGAACAGGGAGTCGGTCTCCAGCACCACCCGCAGGCTGATCTGCTGGCGGGCGGCGGCCTCGTCCAGGTAGCGGCGAAACTGCATGGTGGTGCTTGGCAGGATCAGGGGGAGATCTTGCAGGTCCGCCAGGGTCAGCGGCCCGGTCGAGGCGCAGTGGGCAGGCAGGGGGCCCAGCAGGGCCATGGGGTTGGGGTGGCGCAACTGAACGTCGAGGGAGCGGCGCTGATGCTCGGTGAGCAACTCGTCAAAGCCGAGCCCGATGTCGATGCGATGCAGATCCAGCTGCTCCATCAGGGTGGCATGGGTCATCACGCAGAGGTGCAGGCCCACCTTGGGGTAGGCGTCGTTGAACCCCTTGAGCATCGGCATGATGTCGATGCTCGACTGGGGCACGACGCCGATGCGCAGCGCCCCCGACAGCCCGCCCCGAAAGAGGCTGAGCTCCTGGCGCATGGCATCCTGCTCCTGCAGCATCCGCTCGGCGTGGTGCAGCACCACTTCCCCCGCCTGGGTCAGGGCTACGAACTGGCTGTTGCGCACCACCAGTTCGGTGCCAAGTGACTTCTCCAGGGCGGTGATGCTGGCCGACAGGGTCGGCTGGGTGATGAAGCAAGCCTTGGCCGCCTTGGCGAAGTGACGGTGCTGGGCCAGCTCGTAGAAATAGTGCAACTGCTTGATATTCATCGTGGTAATGGCAGCAGGCAAAGGCAATGAGTGACAAATTTAATCAATCGACATCCCGATGGCAATAGAAGTTATCTATTGGTGAATAGATTTGTTTCATTGGTTTTGGCGCGGCGGCTTATCTAAACTTGAGGCCCGAATACAGCTTATAAGCGTCTCGCATGATCCCTTTCAATTCACGGTTGCCCAGTCTGGATGAGCTGGTGGAGGAGGTGGCCGTGTCCGTCAACATCAACGGCATCAACCATGCCGTCATGATGGCCACCCCGGACGATCTCGACGATTTCGCCATCGGTTTTCTGTTTGGCGAGGGGATCATCGGGGGCAACCACGATGTACACGATATCCAGAGCACCCCGTCCGAGCACGGCATCGTGCTCGATGTCACCATCGCCAACCGCTGTCTGGCAATGCTTGGCCAGCGCAAGCGCCGCCTGGCCGGTGCCAGCGGCTGTGGCATCTGCGGCGTGGAGGCCATCGAACATGCGTTGCCCGTGCTCACCCCGCTGACCCCGCGCGCCCCCTTCGACACCGCCTCTTTGCAGGATCTGCGGGAGCGCATCGTCCCCTGGCAGAGCAAGGCCCGCCAGAGCGGCGCCCTTCATGCCGCCCTGGCGCTGGATGATCGCGGCGAGATCCTGGCCTGCCGGGAGGACATAGGGCGGCACAACGCCCTGGACAAGCTCATCGGCATGCAGCTGCGCCAGCCGGTGCAGGCTGCCACCCTGGTCATCACCAGTCGCTGCGGCAGCGAACTCATTCACAAGGCGGTACAATTTGGCGCCGCTCACCTCATCAGCCTTGCTTCCCCCAGTCAGCTCGCGGTGCGACTGGCCCTGAAGTACAACCTGACCCTGATCCATGTGCCCCGATCCGATGCCCCGGTCTGCTATGCCAGCCCCCGCGCCCAGGATCACGTTGGAGACTCCCATGTCCAGTCATATTGAGAAACCGGCCAAGGCCGGCGGCTTTTCCTCCCTGCAGTCCACCTTCAAGCAGGTGCTGCGCAGCCAGAAGACCCGCCAGAACATCAAGAACCTGCTGCGGGTCAACCAGACCGACGGCTTCGACTGCCCCGGCTGCGCCTGGGGTGACAACAAGCAGGGGGCCTTCCAGTTTTGCGAGAACGGCGCCAAGGCGGTGGCCTGGGAATCCACCGGCAAGACGGTGGGGGCCGATTTCTTCGCCGAGCATTCGGTGCGTCGCCTCGCCACCCAGAGCGACTACTGGCTCGAATACCAGGGGCGACTGACCGAGCCCCTGCGCTACAACCCGGCCACCGATCACTACGAGCCGGTTAGCTGGGATCAGGCGTTTGCCCTCATCGCCGACAAACTCAAGAGCCTGGCCAGCCCCGACGAGGTGGAGTTCTACACCTCGGGACGCGCCAGCAACGAAGCCTCCTACCTCTATCAGCTGTTTGGCCGTCTCTATGGCACCAACAACTTCCCCGACTGCTCCAACATGTGCCACGAGGCGAGCGGGGTGGGGCTTATCCAGTCCGTCGGGGTGGGCAAGGGCACCGTGGTGCTCGATGATTTCGACGCCGCCAAAGCCATCTTCGTCTTTGGCCAGAACCCGGGCACCAACCACCCGCGCATGATGAACGCCCTGCGCAAGGCGGCGCGCCAGGGGTGCCAGATCGTCACCTTCAACAACCTCAAAGAGGTGGCCCTCGAGCGCTTCGCGAGCCCCCAGAGCCCGGCGGAGCTACTGACCCCGGCGGCCACCACCATCAGCCACCAGTACCTCACGCCAAAACTTGGCGGTGACATGGCGGCCATTCGCGGCATGGCGAAATACATCCTGGAAGAGGAGGGGGGGGGCATCGATCTCGCCTTTATCGAGCAGCACACCGCGCACTTTGACGACTACCTGGCCCAGGTGAAGGCCACGGAGTGGACGCAGATCGAGGCGCAATCCGGCCTCGGTCGGGAGGCGATCACACGGGCGGCGCAGATCTTCGCAAGCAGCGAGAGCGTGATCAGCTGCTGGGCCATGGGGATCACCCAGCACAAACATTCGGTCGACACCATTCGCGAAATCGTCAACCTGCACCTGATGTGCGGCCAGATTGGCAAGCCGGGGGCCGGACTCTGTCCGGTGCGCGGTCACAGCAACGTGCAGGGCAACCGCACCATGGGGATCAACGAGAAACCCAATGCCGCCTTCCTCGATCGCCTGGAGCGCCGTTTCCCGGTGGGCTTCAAGCGCACGCCGGGGCACAACGTCTACGAGGCCCTCAAAGCCCTTCATGGCGGCAAGAGCAAGGTGCTCATCTGCCTTGGGGGCAACCTGGCAGCCGCCGCGCCGGATACCGAGTTCACCTATGAAGCGATGCGAAGGAGCGAGCTCAACGTGCAGATCAGCACCAAGCTCAACCGCAGCCACCTCATGGTGTCAAAAGATGCCCTGATCCTGCCCTGCCTGGGTCGTACCGAGCTCGATCAGCAGCGCACCGGGGTGCAGAAGATCACCGTGGAGGACACGTTCAGCATGGTGCACGCCTCCACCGGGATGAACGAGCCGGTCTCGCCGCTCTGTCTCTCCGAGATAGACATCGTGGCCCGCATGGCCGAGGCAACGCTTGGCAGCGATCGGGTGGACTGGCTGGCGCTGCGGGATGACTACGGGCTGCTGAGGGATCTCATCGAGGAGACCATCGCGGGCTTTGGCGACTTCAACCGCCGCATCGAGGAGCCCTGCGGCTTCCATCTGGAGAACAGCGCCGCCCTGCTGCGCTGGAACACCGCGAGCGGGCGCGCCGAATTCAGGGCGAGCCGTTTGCCGGACTCCATCCTGCCCGAGTGCACCAGCCACGCGGAGCAGATGGTGGACCAGCCCGTGCTGCTGCTTCAGAGCCTGCGCTCCCACGATCAGTACAACACCACCATCTATGGCATGGATGACCGCTATCGTGGCATCAAGGGGCGACGCAATGTGGTCTTCATGAACGAGGAGGATGCCAGGAGGCTGGGGCTCGCCGAGGAGCAGCGGGTGGACATGAGTGCGGTGTGCAACGATGGGCGCGAGCGGGTGGTGCGGGGCTTTAGCGTCATCTTCTACGAGATCCCGAAAGGCAACATCGCCGCCTACTACCCGGAGGCCAACCCCCTGGTGGCCATCGAGAGCATAGGGGAGGGCTCTTTCACCCCCACCTCCAAATCGGTGCCCGTACTGGTGACCCCGAGCACCGCCTCGGTCGAGAGCCTGGCTGTCACGCTCTGATCTCCTGACATGGATACCGTCCGACCCCTGCCATGGCAGGGGTTTTTTTTAAGGGGGGTGACCGCCCAATGCCATCGTTAATGTGATTCTCGAATGGTTCCCTTTCATGGCGTGTCCCGGGCGGCAGCCCCGTCCCCTGTCGTCATGAGGCCGGTGAGGGCGGGATCCGCCAGCTCCGCCACCGTCTGCCAGAAGGGGGCGACGAGGGGATTGTCGTTGCCCGGCGGGCGAATGAGCCCGATGATCCAGCTCGCGTCGGCCTCCCCGAGGGGCAGGGTCAGCACATCGGGATGCTCAATGGTGGTGGAGGAGGGGACCAGGGTCCAGGCGATGCCGGCCGCCGCGGTGGCGATGCCGGCGGCGAAGTCGTTGACGTTCTGGATGTCCTGGAAGCGCAGCCCGCTCTGGGCGAGGTAATGGATGAACTGATCGTAAAAAGAGGGGGCCTTGTCCCGGCGCAGGATGGCGAGCGGTTTCTCCTGCAGATCGGCGAGCCCTGCCACCCCCTGATAGCCTGCGGGCAGCACGGCGACGAAATGGGCGCGCACCACGGGCAGCACCGGCCAGCCCTTGGGGGCGGGCAGGCGGCAGAAGCCGAGATCCAGCCGCCCCTCCGCCAGCGCCAGCAACTGGTGATGGGTGGAGAGATCGTTGAGCTCGATGGCGACCCCGGGGCGGCTGGCCCGAAAGCGGGCGATGGCGGCGGGCACCAGCAGCTTGGTGGTGACCCCGAAGCCGATGCGCAGGGTACCCGCGTGGCCCGCCAGCACATCGCGGGCGCTGCGGGCGAGCTGTTCGCTCTGGGCCACCAGGGTGCAGGCGTCGGCGTAGAGGGCGCGCCCGAGCACCGTCAGCCGGGTGCTGCCGGTGTTGCGCTCGAACAGCTCGCCGCCAAGGTCCGCCTCCAGCCGGCGGATCTGCTTGCTCAGGGCCGACTGGGTGACGTGCTGGCGCGCCGCCGCCTGACCAAAGTGCAATACCTCCCCCAGGGTGACGAAGGCTTTCAGGTCTCTCAACTCCATGGTGCCTCGCTTGATTCCAGATGGGAATGATAGGTGGCCATAATTGTCATTGGACGGAATTCTAGAAGTGTTGGATGCTGGTGCCAACTCATTTCGGGCCCCTGTACGGGGCCGACGTATCACGGGATGGCCCCCGCCATCCGCGCAGAAGGAGCAACACCAGATGCATCATCACAAGTTCAATGACTTCCCGAACGGTTTCCTCTGGGGTGCCGCCTCCGCCGCCTATCAGGTGGAAGGGGCCTGGAACGAGGAGGGCAAGGGCCCCTCGGTATGGGACAGCTTCACCAAGCTGCCGGGCAAGACCTTTGAAGGGAGCAACGGAGACGTGGCGGTGGATCACTACCACAGGGTGGAAGAGGACGTGGCGCTGATGGCCGAGATGGGGCTCAAGGCCTATCGCTTCTCGGTGAGCTGGCCGCGCATCTACCCGGCGGGGCGTGGCGAGGTGAACGAGGCGGGGCTCGCCTTCTATGACAGGCTCATCGACGCCCTGCTGGCCCACGGCATCGAGCCGGTGCTGACCCTCTATCACTGGGATCTCCCCCAGGCCCTGCAGGATGAGTACGGCGGCTGGGAAGACAGGCGGATCATCGACGACTTCGAGCGCTATTGCGTGACCCTCTATCAGCGCTTCGCCGGCAAGGTGAAGTACTGGGTGTCGCTCAACGAGCAGAACTACAACCTGACCAACGCCTACCAGCTGGGCACCCATCCTCCCGCGGTGCAGGACAGGAAGCGTTTCTTCGCCGCCAACCACATCGCGTTTCTCGCCAATGCCCGGGTCATCAAGGCGTTTCGCCAGCACGTGCCAAACGGCCTGATCGGGCCGAGCTTTGCGTACTCCCCCGCCTATCCGGCCTCCTGCGCCCCGAGCGACATGCTGGCGTTCGAGAATGCCGAGGAGTTCACCAACCTCTGGTGGCTGGATGCCTACTGCTTCGGCCGTTACCCCCAGGCGGCGCTCGCCTATCTGCGGGAGACCGGCGAGGCGCCGGAGATCCTGCCGGGCGATCTCGAGCTTTTGCGCGAAGGCACCCCCGACTACATCGGGGTCAACTACTACTACACCCTGACCTTCACCGACAACCCCCTCGGCGGCCAGACGATGCAGCGCATCAACACCACGGGCAAGAAGGGCACTACGCCCTCCAGCGGCATTCCCGGCCTCTACAAGACGGCCCCCAATCCGCACCTTGAGACCAGCAACTGGGACTGGGCCATCGATCCCACCGGGATGCGCATCGCCCTGCGTCGGCTCTCCTCCCGCTACGCCTTGCCGCTGATGATCACCGAGAACGGCCTGGGGGAGTTCGACAAGCTGGAAGCCGGGGACAAGGTGAACGACGACTACCGTATCGCCTATCTGCACAGCCACCTCAAGGCGTGCCAGGAGGCGATGCAGGACGGGGTTGAGCTCCTGGGCTACTGCGCCTGGTCCTTCACCGACATCCTGAGCTGGCTCAACGGCTACCAGAAGCGCTACGGCTTTGTCTACGTGGACAGGGACGAGCAGGGAGGGTCTCTTCGTCGCATCAAGAAAGAGAGCTTCCACTGGTACAGCCAGGTCATTGCAAGCGGTGGCAAGACCCTGTAACGGGCCCGGTGCGCCGCACCTCGTCTGCCCAATGCCGGAAGGCCCCCTCATCGGAGGGGGCCTTCCTTGTTTGTGCGGCAGGCAACCATGACCGCCTAGATAAACATGCCGCCCGAGGCTTCGATGCGCTGGGCTGTGATCCAGCGGCAGTCATCGGAGAGCAGGGCGGCGATGGCACCACCGATGTCGTCGGGCTGACCCACCCGGCCAAGGGCGGTCTGGCTCGCGAGAAAGTCGTTGACTCCCTTGTTGTCGCGCACCACGCCGCCGCCAAAATCGGTCTCGATGGCGCCGGGGGCCAGCACGTTGACCGCGATGCCCCTGGGGCCCAGCTCCTTGGCCAGATACTGGGTGAGTACCTCGACGCCCCCCTTCATGGCGGCATAGGCGGCATAACCCGGCATGGCGAAGCGGGTGAGACCGGTGGAGAGGTTGAGAATGCGACCGCCGTCTGCCAGGAGGGGCAGGAGCGCCTGGGTCAGGAAGAAGGTCCCCTTGAGGTGGATGTTGAGCAGGGTGTCGAACTGCTGCTCCGTGGTCTGCTCGAAGCTGGCATGAATGCCGATCCCGGCGTTTTTGACCAGGAAGTTGAAATGGGTGCGCTGCCACTCTCGGGCGAGCAGTTGCGTCACCTCCTCTGCAAAGGCCGCGAAGGTGGCGCTCTCGCCCACGTCCAGAGCCAGGGCATGGGCCCGAACGCCGAGGGCGCGGGCCTGGGGCACCACCGCCTCCGCCTCTGCGGCCTGGCTGCGGTAGGTGATGATGAGGTCGACGCCTTTGGCGGCGAGGGCCAGGGCCCCGTGCTTGCCAAGGCCGCGGCTGGCCCCGGTGATGAGGGCGATGGGTCTGGTCATGGTATGACTCCTGTCAGGGTGGCGGACACAGGCTCGATACGAGCCGACCGGATCACTGTATTGTTCCTTTTAAACTGAATAAATAGCGTGATAATAGAATCACTGTTCCGTTTAACGAGACAATCAGGCCATGGATCAACTGGATGCGATGAGAGCCTTCGTGCGGGTTGCCGAGCTGGAGAGTTTTACCCGCTGCGCCGAGCAGACGGGCATCCCCAAGGCGACCCTCTCTGCCGCCATCCGCCGGCTGGAGGAGCGCATGGGGACCCGGCTCCTGCTGCGTACCACGCGGCGGGTGCAGCTCACCACGGACGGCCAGCTCTGCTATGCCAGATGCCGGGAGCTTTTGGCGGACATAGAGGAGTTTGACGGCCTGTTTCGCCAGGGGGGGCAGATCTCGGGGCAACTGCGGGTCGACATGCCAAGCCGGATGGCCCGCCACCTGGTTATCCCGGCCCTGCCGGACTTTCTGGCGCAGCATCCCGCCTTGCAACTGATGCTGAGCAGCACGGACAGGCGAGTGGATCTGGTGCGCGAGGGGTTTGACTGCATGGTGCGGGTCGGGGCGCTTGAGCCCTCCAGCCTGGTGGCCAGGCCCCTTGGTCACTATCGCCAGATCAACTGTGCCAGCGCAGGCTACCTGGCTCGCCACGGGGTGCCCCGCACCCTTGGGGATCTGGCGGGCCACCGGCTGGTGCACTATGGTCCCGGGTTTGGTGCCGGGCAGGGGCGCAGCGAGCCCGGCTTTGAATACCTGGCAGAAGATGGCCGCCGCGCCCTGCTGCCCATGGCGGGGGCCCTCATGGTCAATGACAGCGAGACCTACCTGGCGGCGGCGCTGGCGGGGCTTGGCATCATCCAGATGCCGCGGGTGGGAGTCGAATCCCTGATCGCGGGGGGCGAGCTGGTGAGCATCCTGCCCCAGTGGCAGCCGCCGCCGCTCCCCATCCACGCCCTCTATGCCCATCGCCGCCAACTGGCCCCCAGGGTCCAGCTCTTCATCCACTGGCTGGCGGGGTTGCTCGCCGCCCATCTCGGGGGCGCCTCAGAGGCGGCTGCGCCTTGAGCGAAACTCGCGGGGCGAGAGGGCAAACGCCTCACGAAAGAAGCGGGTAAAGCTGCTCTGGCGGGCAAAACCCAGGCGCTCCCCCACTGTCTGCAGGGGGAGGGCGGGATCCTGCAACAGGCGACAGGCCTCCTCCCGGCGCACCCGCTCCAGCAGACCCGAGAAGTGGCACCCTTCCTCCCGCAGATGGCGGTTGAGGGTCCAGCGGGTCAGTTTGAGGTGCTCGCACACCCCATCGAGCAGAGAGGAGGCCTCGGCGCTCTCTTGCCACAGCTGCTGGCGAATGAGTGTCATCACCCTGTCCCGGTAGCGGCTGCTGGGGCGAAGCTGGGCCATCTGCCGGTCGAGCTCCCCGAGCAGCAGGGGTTGCAGGGGCAGGTTGCACTGCTCGTGGGCGAGATCGAGCAAGGCGGCGGGAAAGCGTAGCTCGAAGGCCGCCCCCTGTTGCAACCGCCCTTCCAGCCAGCCTGCCAGCTCACGCCACAGCCTGGGGCGTACCGGGGTGGGCAGCACCAGCAGCCCCTGGCCCGGGTGGTAGAACTGGAGCAGGGCATAGAGGTGGCAGAGGTTGGCCAGGCTGCTCAGGGCGATGACGTCCGGGTGATCGGACTCCGAGTGGTAGCTGATCCTGGCCTGTCCCTCTTCTTCTTGCAGGCGGATCTCGTCGCTCTCGCCGATAAGGGGGCGGTAGGCGAAGAAGAAGTGCAGGGCCTGGCGAAGGGTGGCGGCGTTGCAGCACAGGCTCGCTAGCGACATGAAGTCGGCAAAGAGGCCGGGGAGCGCGGGGGGCGTCCAGTCGAGGGCCAGATCCACGTGGGGGGCTGCCCCGGCCAGCAGCCGGAAGTGGCGCCCGGTGTCGAGCCGCCCCTGGGGGATCAGCAGCTCTTCGTGAGCGATGCCGCAGGGGTGCAGGAGGGCAGCAGGATCCCGCCCGCGGGCCTGCCAGTGGTTGAGGCAGTGCAGGGCAATCCGGTTGGAGACGGTCTTCACGGCAAAAATCCTTGTCAGCGGTGGCCCACCATCATCGACCAACGGCGGCGGATTGCCGTGAGCCAGCGCCGCTTTCATGTTTCAGATTTGTAACCAAGGGTAACCCTGCAACCCTTTTCACACTTTTCAATCCTGCTCCCAACCGGCAACTTCCTGCACCCGACGGGCAAGTGAGAGGGGCCGCTTTTGCATAGAGTGGCGACTCCTACACACACAAGGAAGATAACAACAATGAAACACCACTCGCTCTCCCGAACCCGTGTCGCCCTCGCCATCGGGGCCCTGCTGCTGGCAGGGTGCAACGACAACGATTCCACCCCCAAGCCCGAGCAGCCCGTTCTGGGCCACCGCACCGTCACCCTCATCGAACAGGACGGCCTGCAATTCAAGGATCTCGATGGCAGCGGCACCCTGACCCCCTACGAGGACTGGCGCCTCGGCGCGGCCGAGCGAGCCCGGGATCTGGTGGGCAGGCTCACCCTGGCCCAGAAGGCAGGGCTGATGATGCACGGCACCCTGGTGCTGGACGGGGCGGGGCGGGTGAACCTCGCGGCCATGGACAAGATGCTGCGCGAGGACGGGGTCAACACCTTTATCACCCGCATGGCCGGTGATCCGGCGGCCATCGCCGCGGACAACAACACCCTGCAGGCCCTGCTGGAAGGGGTGGGATTCGGCATCCCCATGACGGTGAGCACGGATCCCCGCAACCACTTCACCCATGATCCCAACGCCACCAGCATCGGTGCCGGGGCCTTCTCCCAGTGGCCCGAAACCCTGGGGCTGGCCGCCATCGGCGATGCCGCCCTGGTGCAGCGCTTTGGCGACATCGCCCGTCAGGAGTACCGGGCCGTCGGCATCCACGAGGCCCTCTCGCCCCAGGCGGATCTTGCGACCGAGCCGCGCTGGGGGCGCATCAACGGCACCTTCGGGGAAGACAACCTGCTCGCCAAGTCCCTGGTCAAGGCCTACATCGAGGGCTTCCAGCAGGGGAGCGAGGGGATAGGCAAGGAGAGCGTGGTCACCGTGGTCAAGCACTTCGCCGGGGCCGGTCCCCAGAAGGACGGGCTGGATGCCCACAACCCCTGGGGCAAGGAGCAGATCTACCCCGGCGGCCAGTTTGCCTACCACCTGGTGCCCTTCGAGGGCGCCTTCGAGGCCAGGGTAGCCGCCGTGATGCCCTATTACGCCATGCCCCTGGGACTGATCCAGGATGGGCAGCCCGTCGAGGAGGTGGGGTTTGGCTTCAACCGCCAGATCATCACGGATCTGTTGCGGGGTCACTTCAAGTTTGACGGCGTGGTGCTGAGCGACTGGGGCATCGTCAATGACTGTGACAGCCGCTGCGAGCAGGGGCTGACCCAGGATGAAGTCAATGCCGGGGTGAGCCCCTGGACCGTGCCCTTTGGCATGTCCTGGGGCGTGGAGAAGCTCACCAAGGCCGAGCGCTATGCCAAGGCCATCGACGCCGGGGTGGATCAGTTCGGTGGCGTGGAAGATCCGGCGCCCCTGCTGGCGGCGGTGCAGAGCGGTCTGGTGACCGAGGCGGCCATCACCACTTCGGCCGAGCGGATCCTGGCCCAGAAGTTTGCCCTCGGGCTCTTCGAGAATCCCTATGTGGATGCCGAGGCCGCGGTGGCCCTGGTGGGCAAGACCGAGTTCCAGCAGGAAGCCCAGGCCGCCCAGGCCGCGTCTCACGTGTTGCTGAAGAACGAGGGGGCCCTGCTGCCGCTGAAGGCGGACGGCAAGCGGGTCTATCTGCACAATGTCAACGCCGAGGTGGCCAGGGCCAACGGCTATACGGTGGTGACGAACCTGACCGACGCGGAGCTTGCCATCGTGCGGGTCAACGCCCCGGGCGAGCAGGATCCCCGCTTCCCGTTTGGCAGCATCCACTTCGGTCAGCTCGGTTTTGCCAGCAATGATCAGGTGGTGCAGGAGACGGCCCATGAAGGGGTCTACCGCGGCGCGGATGACTATGCCGCCATCCAGGCCATCGAGCAGGCCGGGGTGCCCCTGGTGCTCTCCGTCTATCTGGACAGGCCCGCCATCCTGACCGAGGTCGCCCCGTCGGCCCGGGTGCTGCTCGTCAACTTCGGCGCCCTGGATCAGGCCCTGTTCGATGTCATGAGCGGCACCCAGAAGGCACGCGGCAAGCTCCCCTTCGAGCTGCCCTCGAGCTGGCAGGCGGTGCTGGCCCAGTCCCCGGACGTGGCCAAGGACTCACAAAGCCCGCTCTATCCCTACGGGGTCGGTCTGGCCTATTGACGGACAGGGATGTTCTGTCTCTCATCAAGGCGCCTTCGGGCGCCTTTTCCATTGCCCCCATCGACAATCCCGGTTTGGCGCAAGGGGTTGGCTTGGGCATAATGGCGCCCCGGCAACGGGTGCGGTGGCCAACGCGGCAGGCACCCGGTCACAGTGCACAGGAGATGAGATGAAATTTATCGGAGCCCACGTCAGTGCGGCGGGCGGGGTGGAAAACACCATCGCCCGGGCCAAAGCCATCGGGGCCAACGCCTTCGCCCTGTTTACCAAGAACCAGCGCCAGTGGCAGGCGGCGCCCCTCTCCGAGGCCAGCATTCGCGCCTTCAAGGCCGCCTGCGAGAAGGAGGGCTTTCGCCCCGAGCAGATCCTGCCCCACGACAGCTACCTCATCAACCTGGGTCATCCCGACCCCGATGCCCTCGCCAAGTCCCGGGATGCGTTCCTGGACGAGATGAAGCGCTGCGAGCAACTGGGGCTGTGCTACCTGAACTTCCACCCGGGCAGCCATCTCAAGCAGATCCCCGAGGCGGTGAGCCTCAAGCTCGTGAGCGAGTCCGTCAACTGGGCGCTGGAGCGCAGCGAAGGGGTGACGGCGGTGATCGAGAATACCGCAGGCCAGGGCACCAACCTCGGCTGGTCGTTCGAGCATCTGGCCACCCTCATCGACGGAGTAGAGGACAAGAGTCGGGTCGGCGTCTGCTTTGACACCTGCCACGCCTTCGCCGCCGGTTACGATCTGCGTACCCCCGAGGGGTGCGAGGCGGTGTTTGCCGACTTCGACCGCATCGTGGGGTTCCAGTACCTCAAGGGGATGCATATCAACGGCGCCAAGTGTACCTTCGGTAGTCGGGTCGACCGTCACCACAGCCTGCGGGAGGGCAACCTCGGCGAGGCGGTGTTCCACCACATCATGAACGACGACCGTTTCGACGGCATCCCGCTTATCCTCGAGACCATCGACGAGTCCATCTGGGGCGAGGAGATAAGCTGGCTGCGCAGCCTGGCCGGGAGCCCGCGCCCGGCGTGATGCCGGGGTCCACCATTGGGTAGCAAGGAGAGACGATGCACGACGAGACAAGGGCGCCCCTGCGCTTTGGCATTGCCGGGGCGGGGGCCATCGCCCGGCGTTTTTGCCGCGATGTGAACGGGCACGCCAGGGGAGCCGAGGTGGTGGCCATCGCCGCTCGGGACCAGGGACGGGCGGACGAGTTCGCCCGGGATCTGGGGCTGCCCCACGCCTATGGCAGCTATGAGGCCCTGGCCGCCAGCCCCGAGGTGGAGGCCGTCTATGTGGCGGTCATCCACCCGGAGCACGCGGGCCTGGTGAGGCAGATGCTGCTGGCGGGCAAGCACGTACTGGTGGAAAAACCGGCGGTGACCCGGGTGGCGGATTGGGACGCCCTGGTGGCGCTCGCCCACGCACGCGGCCTGCTGCTGCTCGAGGCCATGAAGGTGATGTGCTTTCCCGCCATGCGCGCCCTGTTGCAGCGCCTGCCCCTGCTGCTGCCGCCGCGCGAGCTGCGGGCGGCGTTCGGTTCGACCCAGCCCAGGGTGGGCAAGCTGTTCGATCCGGCGCTGGATGGCGGCGCTGCCTGGGACGTGGGGGTCTATCCCCTCTGGCTCCATGCCGCCCTCTGCCATCGGCTGGGGCTGGGCTGCCCCGCCCCCGAGGTGACGCTGACGCGGGCTCCGGGGGAGGTGGATCTCGCCGCCAGCTTCACGTTCGATGAGCCGTTTCGGGCCGAACTCGGGGCCTCCATCATCGAGGATCTCGAGCGGGAAGCGTCCTTGTCCGGGGAGGGGTGGCGCCTGGTCATCGAGGGCAAGTGGTGGAATCCCCAGCACATTCGCTGGCAAGGGGGGCCTGCTCCCGTCATCTGGCCGGCGGACATCTATCTGCCGGTGGAGGGGGGCGGCATGCAGCACGAGGCGGATCACTTCGCCGATTGCCTGCGCCACCGGCTGCTGGACTCCCCCTGGGTGCCCCAGGCCGTGACCCGGCAGGTGCTCGGCTGGATTGAAGGGGGACTCGCCGGCTGAGGCCGGGGAAGGGCTGAGGGCCGAGGGGAGCATCGGCTGAACGACAAGGGCGCCAATGGCGCCCTTGTCGCATCCGAAGGGTTTCTCACGCCAGGGTCTGGGCGCGGCAGAAGGCCAGGAAGCGGCGCAGGGCGACGGAGTGGAACTTCTGCTTGTGCCAGACGAGGGAGAGCTGGCGGGGGAAGCGGCGACTCGGGGTGAGGGCCACCAGGCGCCCCTGTGCCAGCCGGTCCGCCACCGCGAGGCGGGAGATGAAGGAGATGCCGAGCCCCTTCTCCACCGCCAGCATCACCGCCTCCAGGGTATTGAGCTCTATCCCCGCCTGCCAGCGGGGCAGGTGGGGCTGGAGCTGCTGCTCGAACTGCTCGCGGCTGCCGGATTGCGCCTCGCGCAGCACCCAGGTTTCCCCGGCAAGCCGGCGCAGGGGCAGCTCGAGCTGATCCGCCAGGGGGTGACCGGGGGCGGCGATGATGAGCATCTCGTCCTCCAGCCAGGGTTCGCTCACCAGGTCCGGGTGGTGGTTCTCCCCCTCGATGAGGGCGAGATCCAGTTCGAAGTGGGCGAGGGCATGGCACAGGAGGTGGGTGTTGGCGATGGTGACCCTGGGGGCGGCTCCCAGCTCCTGGGCCCCCTCCGCCAGCAGGGCGGGCAGCAGGTAGTTGCCGATGGTTTGGCTGGCCCCGAGGTGCAGCTGGCCGCTCGGCTCGGCATCGGGGCTGAAGAGCTGCTCTATCTCCTGCATCCGGGTCAGCAGCTCCTCGGCGGCCGGTTGCAGCAGGCGCCCCTCGCTGTTGAGCTGAAGCCTCGGGTGCACCCGATCGAACAGGGGCGTGGCGAGCTGGCGCTCCAGCTCCTGCAGCGACTGGGAGACGGCCCCCTTGCTCAGGCAGAGTTCATTGGCGGCGCCCCCCAGGTTGCCGTGGCGGGCGATGGTGGCAAACACCTTGAGTTGTTGCAGGGTGAGCTTCATATCGTTTGATTTTCCTAAACGCTAAGTTCAATTCATTTAGATATCGTAAACGATAGACCCCCTTTATCCTATGCCCATCGTCATCATCAAGAGGGTATCCGCCATGATCGCAAGAACCCGCCGCTCCCTGGCCGCCGCCCCGACCCCCATGGCCGGTCTGGCTCTGGGGATCGCCAGCCTCGGCTGGTGCTGGGAAAATGCCGGTCAGTTCGATGGCCGTCTGCAACTGCTGGGGGCCGCCATCGCCGCCGTGCTGCTCCTCGTCCTGACCTTCAAGTTCCTGATCCACCCGCGCCTGCTGTGGCAGGATCTCGCCCATCCCGTGGTGGGCAGCGTGGTGCCCACCTACGCCATGGGGACCATGGTGGTCTCCAAGGCGGTCGGCCTGCTCGCCCCGACGCTGGGGCAGGGGCTCTGGCTGTTTGCGGTCATCGTCCACCTCGTCTTCCTCGCCACCTTCGTCTGGCACAGGGCCAAAGCGTTTGAAATCCATCACATGGTGCCGAGCTGGTTCGTGCCGTCGGTGGGGATCATCGTGGCTGACGTGGCCTACCCGGGCGGTCCCTTCGCATCCCTGGCCACCGGCCTGCTCTGGTTCGGCATGGCCTGTTACGGCCTGATGCTGCCGCTGATTCTCTATCGCCTCATCTTCAGCCACGAGGTGCCGGATGCCGCCAAGCCCACCATCGCCATCCTGGCCGCCCCGGCGAGCCTGTCGCTGGCCGGCTACCTCACCGTGAGCCAGGATCCCTCCCTGCTGCTGGTGGCGGTGCTGCTCGGGATTGCCGTGCTGATGACCGGCATCATCTACCTGGCCTTCATCAAGCTGCTGCGCCTGCCGTTCTCGCCAGGTTACGCCGCTTTCACCTTCCCCCTGGTGATCGGGGCCACCGCCCTGTTCAAGGTGAGTCACCTGCTGTCGCAGTGGCCACAGGCGGCCCGCTATGCCGAGCAGCTCCATCAGCTGGCCTATCTGGAGCTGGGGGTGGCCACCCTGGTAGTGGGTTACGTGGCCCTGCGTTACCTGATGTTCTTCCTGCCGGTCATGCAGGATGACCTGACGGGGCAGCCCGCACGCCGCTAGGCACAAGGTTTTCTTACCCCCTTGTCATCGACCCCGCCCGTGCGGGGTCTGCCGTTCGTGATGCAGTGACACAGAGGGGAATCAAATGAAGCATATTAATTTTGTCAATCCGTGAAGTGGCTTAAATAGTTGCCCATACAGGCGACATTCAGTTGGCGTTAACTGGTAATACCTGTCACGATGCGCGCCACTTTATCTTCCCATTGTTTTGTCGTGCCCCATGTCCTCATCTGATCCCGTGTTTGACGCCCGATTCCAGCCTCGTCTGCTGCACCCCCGTTACTGGTTGAGCTGGCTCGCCCTCGGCGCCATCGGTGTGCTCGCCTTCGTTCCCCCGCGCTGGCGGGATCGCCTGGCCGATGCTCTGACGCCCCTGGTATGCGCCATCTCGAAGAAGCAGATCTACATCGCCAGGACCAACCTCGCCATCTGCTTCAAGGAGAAGAGCGAGGCCGAGCGGGAGGCCATCCTGATGACCTCCATCCGGGTCGGCCTCAAGAGCCTGCTGGGCTTTGGCGAGTTCACCTGGCGCAGCCCCGCCCACGTGATGGGGCGGATCCAGGTCAGCGGCTGGGAACATATCGAGGCGGAGCAGGCCGCTGGCCGACCGGTGATCCTGGTGGTGCCCCACAGCTGGCCCATCGACGCGGCGGGCTACTACTTTGCCCAGCGGGGCCTGCCCATGTGCACCATGATGAAGAGCGCCCGCAACCCGGTGTTCGACTGGCACATCAACGGCGCGCGGGCCCGGCACGGCTGCCGCGTCTATGAGCGCAGCGCCGGCATCAAGCCGGTGATCAAGGCGGTGAAATCCGGTCTGAGCTTCTTCTATCTGCCGGATCAGGATCACGGCCGGGAGGCAAGCCTGTTCGCCCCCTTCTTCAACCACCCCAAGGCGACGTTGCCGGCCCTGCCACGGCTGGTGAAGCTGACCGGCGCCCGGGCCCTGCCGGTGCTGGCCTGCTATGACGAGCAGGCGCACGGCTACCGGTTGGAGGTCGAGGCTCCCTACGCCGACTACCCGAGCGGGGATCTGATGGCGGATACCTGCCGCATGAACGACAGCGTGGAGCGCCAGCTCTGCCGCCACCCGGGCCAGTACATGTGGTTCCTCAAGATCTTCGACACCCGTGAGGATCAGGTGGGGCCGGATGGCCTCTACGAAGAGGGGATCCGGCGCATCCGCCGGGGCCTTGCTCCTCACCCCTGAGCCTTGCGCTCACCCGGTGCAAAAATGTGGCCCCAAGCGGGCCACTTTTTATTTCTAACTTGTCTGATCAGTGACTTGGCGCGGGGGCGCTGTGCAGGGCAGGGTAGAAAAAGTTGTCAGGATCACTAAAATGACGCTCTGTTTTGATGATTCGATGGCGACCATGTCCGCACAAGATCCGGTGTTTGACACCTCTTTTCATCCGCGCCTGCTGCACCCCCGTCTGTGGGGCAGCTGGCTGGCCGTCGCTCTGCTCTCCCTGCTGGCCTGGGTGCCGGCAAGGGCACGGGACAAGCTGGCCGACTACCTGGCCCCCCTGCTGCTGCGCGTCTCCAGGAAGCAGGCCTACATCGCCGACACCAACCTCAAGATCTGCTTCCCCCATCTCGACGAGGCGGGCCGTCAGGCCCTGCTGCTGAAATCCATCCGGGTGGGGCTCAAGACCTTCCTGGGCTTTGGCGAGCTGACCTGGCGCAGCCCCGACTTCCTCAAGGGGCGCGTCAAGGTGAGCGGCTGGGAGCACGTGGAGGCGGAGCGGGCAGCCGGTCGCCCCATGATCTTCGTGGTGCCCCACACCTGGGCGGTGGACATGATTGGCCGCTACTTCCCCCTCCAGGGGATCAAGATGTGCACCATGATGAAAAGCCCCAAGGATGCGGTGTTCGACTGGTACATCAACCGCGAGCGCAGCAAGGGTGGGCGTATCTACGAGCGCAGCGTCGGCATCAAGCCCGCCATCAAGGCCCTGCGCAGCGGCGACAGCTTTTTCTATCTGCCGGATCAGGATCACGGCCGGGAGGCGAGCCTCTTCGTGCCCTTCTTCAACCACCCCAAGGCGACCCTGCCGGCCCTGCCCAAACTGGTGAAGCTGACCGGTGCCCGCGCCGTGCCCATTCTGGCCTGCTACGACGAGGGCGAGGGGGGCTACCGGCTGGAGATCGAGGCGCCGTTCGACCCTTATCCCACCGCGGATCTGGTAGCGGACGTCAACCAGATGAACCGCATGGTGGAGCAGCAGCTTGGCCGCTTCCCCGAGCAGTACATGTGGTTTCTCAAGATCTTCGAAACCCAGGAGCACGATCAGGGCGAAGACGGTCTCTACGAGTTGGGGATCCGCCGCATCCGCCAGGGGCTGACACCGGAACCTTGATCGACACAGCCCCCTTGCGGGCCGTTTCTGACAGGGGTGGCAGGCCACCAGCAAACAGGTGCAAACAAGGTGCAAATAGGGTAAAAGGGCGGTCATGAAAATTCCAAATCGAATCCAACCTCTGGTTGATGACGGCCTGGTAGACGATGTCATCAGCCGGCTGATGAGCGGCAAAGAGGCCGACGTCTATGTGGTGCGCTGCGGCGACGAGATCCGCTGCGCCAAGGTCTACAAAGAGGCGTCAAAGCGCAGCTTCAAGCAGGCCGTGGTCTATCAGGAAGGGCGACGGGTGCGCAGCAGCCGCGATGCCCGCGCCATGGAGAAGGGCTCCAAGTACGGTCGCAAGCAGCACGAAGAGGTGTGGCAGAACACCGAGGTGGATGCCCTGTTCAAGCTGGCGGCGGCCGGGGTGCGGGTGCCCAGGCCCTATGTCTGCCTCGATGGCGTGCTGCTGATGGAGCTCATCACCGACGCCGACGGCAACGTCGCTCCCCGTCTCAACGACGTGGCCCTGACCCGTGAGCAGGCTCTGGTGGATCATGGCAAGGTGATCCGCTACGTGGTGCGCATGCTCTGCGCCGGGCTCATTCACGGGGATCTCTCGGAGTTCAACGTGCTGGTGGATGAAGAGGGGCCCGTCATCATCGACCTGCCCCAGGTGGTGGATGCCGCCGCCAACAACCAGGCCAGGGCCATGCTGGAGCGGGATGTCGACAACATGCGCAACTACTACGGCATGTATGCCCCCGAGCTGCTCAAGACCCGGTATGCCCGGGAGATGTGGTCCTTGTTCGAGGATGGCAAGCTGGGCCCCGAGACCGAGCTCACCGGCCTGTTCGAAGAGAGCCGGGAGGCCATCGATCTGGATGGCGTGCTGCACGAGATAGAGAGTGCCCAGGAGGAGGCCATGGCCCGCCGGGCCAGGTTGCAGGCGGAGCAGGAAGAGGAGTCCTGACGGGCCTTCATCCCAATCAACAAGAGCGCCATGGGCGCTCTTTTGTTTTGGAACCCTGGCTCAGAGCCCGGTCAGGGGCGGCGCCTTGAGACGAGGCCCCTGGTAACCCGTCACCTCGCCAAAGCGCGGATGACCGCTCTCCCAGTCGGCGGCGGCGGTGCGAATGGCCTCCTTGTCGACGCTCACGAAGTTCCACCAGATCTGCAGCGGTCTGGGCAGGGGCTCGCCGCCGATGAGCAGCAGCCGGGCACCCGGGCGCAAGGTCAGCACCACCTCCCGGTTGCCGGGGTGCAGGTAGAGCAGCTGCTCCGGGGCCAGGACCTCCCCTGCGACGATGGTCTCCCCCGCGAGGGGAAAGAGGCCGTGCTCGAAGGAGGGATCCAGGGGGAGGGTGATCTCGCCTCCCTCGGGGGCGTGCAGATCCAGCCCCAGAATGGGGGAGAAGTGCAGGGTGGGGGCGCGCCGGCCGCCGTGCTCGCCGATGAGCAGGGTGAGGGTGATCTCCCCTTGCTGCCAGCGGGGGAGCGTCGGGTAGTGATCGAAGCGGGGCGGGGTATGCTGATCCGCCTCGGGCAGGGCTATCCAGAGCTGGGCGGCGTGCAGATCGGGCTGGTTCGGGACCGACTCCTCGGTGTGGGCGATGCCCCGTCCTGCGGTCATCAGGTTCACCTGGCCCGGACGGATCACCTGCTTGCTGCCCAGGCTGTCCCGGTGGAGGATCTCCCCCTCCAGCATCCAGGTGAAGGTCTGCAGGGCGATGTGGGGGGGGGCCCCACATCCATGCCGGGGGCGCCGGGGGCAAAGCGGGTCGGGCCGATATGATCGAGAAAACACCAGGGCCCGATGGTGCGCCGCTCTTTGACCGGGATGGCGCGAGCCACCGGGATGCCGCCCACATCGGTGAGACGGGAGGCAATGCGTTGCCACTGTTGTGTCATGGGGTGCTCCTTGTCGAGGAAAAGGTTGGCGTACGCGCGCGCAGGTGGCTGCGTCTGCAGGGGGACGGACATGCCGTCTCGCCCGGTGCCGGTGAGTGATGCCGAGGTTACTATGCCCCAATCCGGCGCCGGATGGCAAAGACGGGGCACAGCGCCTGCCCTGAGGGCCCAGCCCGGCAATTGCAGCCGGGTACTGTATGAACGTACAATAGTCCCATCCCACTCTTGAGCCCGACCACCTGCATGACCGACATCCAGCCCCTCCCTCCCGTGACCCCGCCGCTCGACGGCTTCATCCTGACCCGCCATGGTCGGGATGTGCAGGGGCGTACCGAGATCGTGATGTGGCTCTGGAGCGCACAGGGACCGGTACGGGTGGTGGTGCCGGGGCAGGAGCCGGTCTTCTTCCTGCCGGAACGCCACTTGGAGGAGGCGGCAGAGCTCTTCAAGGGGGCCGGGGTGAGGGGGCGTTTTCGCCGCCTCCCCATGCACACCTTCGAGGGGAGCCGGGTGGTGGGCTGCTACTTTGCCACCCTGAGCGCCTTTCACCGCGCCATCGAGCTGCTGCTCATCCGTGGTTTGGAGCACTTCGAGGCGGATATCCGCCTGCCCGAGCGCTTTCTCATGGAGCGCTTCATCACCGCCGGGATGCGCTTTGACGGCAAGGCGAGGCGCAAGGGGGGCAGGCAGGGTTACTGGGAGGTAAACGAGGCGCGCTGTGCGCCGAAGGCGGTGACGCCGACCCTCTCCTGGGTCTCCCTGGACGTGGAGTGCGCCATGGATGGCACTCTCTTCTCGGTGGGGCTTCATAGCGAAGAGGACGCGCGGGTCATCATGATTGGTGCCCCGGAGCCGGACTCGCAGGACTGGGAGACCCCCGTCGAGTGGGTGGCGGACGAGCCAGCCCTGCTCGCTGCCTTGGAGGGCTGGTTCAGCCTGCACGATCCCGATCTCGTCATCGGCTGGAACGTGGTGAATTTCGACTTTCGCCTGCTGCTGCGCCGCACCGAACTCCACAAGCGGCGGCTGCGGCTCGGGCGCGGGCGGGAGCTCTGCTTCTGGCGCTCGTCCCGAAACGACCCCCAGAGCGGCAACGTCATCATCCCGGGGCGCATGGTGCTGGACGGCATCGATACCCTCAAGAGCGCCACCTGGCAGTTCCCGAGCTACAGCCTGGATGCGGTGGCGAGCGAGCTGCTCGGGCGGGGCAAGGACATCGAGGACGTGGCCAACCGGGGGGAGAAGATCACCGAGCTGTTCCACTCCGACAAGGAGGCGCTGGCCCGCTACAACCTGGAAGATTGCAGGCTGGTGTGGGAGATCTTCGATTTCTGCCACCTCATCCCCTTCGCCATCGAGCGCGCCTCCCTCACCGGTCTTGAGCTCGACCGGGTGGGCGGGTCGGTGGCGGCGTTCACCAACCTCTATCTGCCACGGCTGCACCGCGGTGGCTATGTGGCGCCCAACCTGCCGGCAGATGGCGGGCTCGCAAGCCCCGGCGGCTATGTGATGGACTCCAAGCCGGGGCTCTATCGCCACGTGCTGGTGCTCGACTTCAAGAGCCTCTATCCCAGCATCATCCGCACCTTCTGCATCGACCCCATGGGGCTGGTGGAGGGGCTCAAACACCCGGATAACGCCATTCCAGGCTTTCGCGGCGCCCTGTTCTCCCGAACCCGCCACTTCCTGCCGGATCTCATCGCCACCCTCTGGGCGGCGCGGGATCGGGCCAAGGCCGCCAGTAACAAGGCCCTCTCCCAGGCCATCAAGATCATCATGAACTCCTTCTACGGGGTGCTGGGGTCGGGGGGCTGCCGCTTCTATGACCCGAGGCTCGCCTCCTCCATCACCTTGCGGGGCCACGGCATCATGCAGCAGACCCGGGAGTGGATAGAGGCAGAAGGGTTCGAGGTGATCTATGGGGATACCGATTCCACCTTCGTGCACCTGGGGAGCGATATCCGTCTCGAACAGGCGGACGAGATTGGCCAGCGACTGGCGAAGATGATCAACGACAACTGGGCCGCGCTGATAAGGCGGGAGTTCGACCTGCCGAGCCATCTGGAGATCCAGTACGAGACCCACTACCGCCGTTTCCTGATGCCCACCATTCGCGGGCTGGAGAAGGGGAGCAAGAAACGCTATGCGGGACTGGTGGGCGAAGGGGAAGGGGAGCACCTGGTGTTCAAGGGGCTGGAGACGGTGCGCACCGACTGGACACCCCTTGCCAAGGCATTCCAGACCCGGCTCTACGAAATGGTGTTCCACGACCAGGATCCCAGCAGTTATGTGCGCACCATGGTGGACGAGACCCGGGCCGGCCGTCACGACGATCTGCTCATCTACCGCAAGCGGCTGCGCCAGAAACTCGAGGAGTATCAGAAGAACGTGCCGCCCCATGTGCGGGCGGCGCGCCTGGCGGATGAGGAGAATCTGCGCCGCGGCCTGCCCCAGCGTTATCAGCACAGGGGCACCATCGCCTACCTGATGACCCTGAACGGCCCCGAGCCTTTGGAGTACCGGCGCAGCGCCGTCGACTACGAGCACTACATCGACAAGCAGCTCAGGCCCATCGCCGACGCCATCCTTCCCTTTGTGGGGGAGTCGTTCGAGCGGATCTGCGGCCAGCAGCTCGATCTCTTCTGACGAAGCGAGGTAAACGCGGCGGCCATGGCACGACAATGGCTGCCCGCGGGCCAGAGGGAACATAGTGAGGCAGATGACGGGGGAGAGCGGGGGTCTGAGCCGACCAATGCAAAAAGCCCGCTATCAAGCGCAATGCTGTTCACTTAAGAGAATTTGAGTTCCAGTCCACGTAGTATCAGGGCTAAAAATGAGGGAGGCATGATG
>NZ_JAPDBZ010000055.1:0-24234 GCF_027705505.1 Aeromonas sp. QDB56 | reverse complement strand
ACCAGCGGGGCTGACGCCCCGGCGAAATTCCCCTCCCACCTACGTCGGAGGGAGTCCCCTTTCGCATTTAAGATGGTAGCTCCACCGGCGGCGTCACCCAGATGGCGGTGAAGCCGAGATCCTTGATGTAGTCGAGCTTGGCAATCAAACCCTTGAAGTCGCCACGCCACTGGGGATCCCCCGCCTTGTAGCGATCCCGGTTATGGTAGTTGTTGCCGGCATCGCCGTCATAGAAGCGGGCCGTCAGCAGGAAGTAGATGCTCTCGGCGCGAAAATCGCCGCTCGCCACCCCCTGCTCGCCGATACGGTACTCGAAGCGCTGCTCCCGCTGGTTGCCGCTCTCGTCCACCGCGAGGGTGCGGATCACCAGGTCCGTGCCGCTCCCCTTGTCGTTCGCCACCAGGGGCTGGCCTGCATAACAGGCCGACGCCGTGGTGGGCTGGCTGCCGTCCGTGGTGAAATGCACGGCGGGGGCGGCGTCCTGATCGTCGCTCACTCCCAGGGTGATGGACTGGCTGTCCACATAACTCCCCGGCGCCGGGGTAGCGGTCACCGTGGGGGCCTGCACATCTGCCCCCGCCAGGGTCTCGAGTTCAACGACCTTGCGCTGGCTGTCAAAGCAGATGCGATAGCGGGTGTTGGCGCTGACCAGGTAATCCTGGGCAGGATAGGCCTCGGTCCAGTCCCCCTTGTGGTCAATCTTGAAGCGGGGGTTGCTGCTGCCAAACGCCTGCTCGGTGCAGAAGGTGGTGCCATCCTCGGTTGTCATGGGGGTGAGACCCCAGTTATTGGGGGTACCGCGGAAGTACCAGCTGTCGCCGCTCTGTCCGGCGGCCACCACCACGCTCACGCTGCTGCTGCCCTTGGCCCCCTGATCGTCGGTGACCGTGAGGCCATAGGTGAAGGTGCCCGTCTGTGCCGTGTTGACGACCATGCTCTCCGTGGTCTCGCCGCTGCTCCACAGATAGCTCGCTATCTGACCGTCGGGATCCGTGGAGTCACTGCCGCTCAGGGTGAGCGCCGCACCCTGGGCCACGTTCACCGTGCCCCCCGGGGTGATGACCGCAAGCGGCGGCTGGTTGTCATCCCCAAGCGGCACGATGCTGTAGGCCAGGGTCTGGTCATTGACCTGGATGCGCACCGTGCCGGTGCCGTTCCAGAAGATGTCGCCGTCGCCGTTGCTGTCCCCGAAGTTGATGGCCCAGTCGCCGGCCTGATCAAACTTCAGGCGCTGGCTCGCCTTGCCATCCATGTAGGCCTCGGCCTGCCACAGGTGATCCCCTATCAGGGTCATGGGGAGGCTGGCCCAGCCGTTGAAGGTGCCGCGCACATTGAGCTGCGGCAGAGTGCTTGCAAACCCCGAGGCCTCGCAACTGGCGACCGCCGTCGTGCTCACCGCCTGGGTCGTGGCGTTGATGCGGATCTGGTACGCCGTGTTGGCATTGACCCCGTAGTCGGCCGCCGGGTAGCTCTGCTGCCAGTTGCCGTACCTGTCTATCTTGAAGCGCGGCCCGCCACTGGCGTCGCCGCTCACGAAGCGCTGGCAGGTTTCAAAATTGACGCCGTCGGTCGACGCCATGGCGGTCGCCGCCCATCCATTTGCGGTGCCCCGGAAGAACCACTCCGCCGCCATCCCGGGCGGCGTGATCATGGTCCCCAACATTCCGGCCACGAGTATCCATCTAGCCATTGATAGTCCTTTGTTTTTCATTGTGTTGTGTGTGATGCCGGTGTGCCCCGGCATTCCCCCATCCGCGACGTCCCGCCTTCAGATGAGCCCGACCAGTCTAGAAGTCGCCGTGGTCGATTCGTGGCCATAAGGTGCGAAATGTGACCGCCATAGACCAGGAAATAAGCTGTATGTGATTGATAGCGCTTTCATTTCTGGGCATGGGGTCGAACTTCCCAGGATAGAGAGGCGCTCCCCGTGACGGCCGTATCGGGGGGTAGGATCAGCGCTCTGCACGGCGCCGTTGCCATTGGGGGCTCTTGCCGCCATGATGCAGGGCCGCCCTTGCCATCCCGGGCACCGGGCGGCTCATTCAAGGAGAGACGATGAGACCATCGGATTATGGGAGGCTGCTGGCGCTGGCCGCCATCTGGGGCGCCAGCTTCCTGTTCATGCGCATCGCGGCGCCGGCGTTCGGCTCCATCAACACCACCTTCCTGCGGGTCTTCTTCGCCCTCGTCGGGCTCGCCGCCATGCTCCTGCTGCTGCGCACCCCCATGCAGTTTCACGGCAAGCTGAAAGCCATCATGGTGCTCGGCATCATCAACTCCGGCGTGCCCTTCCTGATGTACGCCGTGGCGGCCCTCTGGCTGCCCGCCGGCTACTCGGCCATCCTCAACGCCACCACGCCGCTGATGGGGGCCCTCATTGGCTTCTCCTTCTTTCACGAGGAGCTGACCTTGCGCAAGTGGGCCGGGGTCATGCTGGGGCTGGTGGGCATCGGGCTCATCACCACCACGGGGGAGGTCGACCTGAGCGGTCAGCTCGCCATCGGGGTGCTGGCCTGCCTCATCGCCACCGCCTGCTACGGCTGCGCTGGCTTCCTGACGAGGCGCTGGATCACCGAGCGGGGCGGACTGGACGCGAAGCTGGTGGCCTTCGGCAGCCAGATCGGGGCCGTCCTCTTCCTGCTCCCCTTCTTCGGCTACAGTCTGACGAGCGGGCCCGCCGTCGACTGGGCCCAGCCTGGGGTCTGGGCCAGCGTGCTGGCGGTCGGGCTCCTCTGCACCGCCTTCGCCTATCTGCTCTATTTCAGGCTGATCGCCGACATCGGGCCCCTGCGCTCCCTCACGGTCACCTTCCTCATCCCGCCGTTCGGCATCCTCTGGGGCTATCTGGTGCTTGGCGAAACCCTCACCGGCGGCTTCGTGCTCGGCGGCGCCGTGGTCTGCCTCGCGGTCTGGCTGGTGACCAGCCACGCCAAGCCGGCCAGGGCGCAGGAGTAGGGCAAAGCCTCATCTGTCGGGCCCCATGGCTCGGCAGATGGGCACAACTGGGGTAAGATGGCCCCCATCGTTTCTCCCGCCCCGGCGGACACCACAGCAGGGCCAGCCTTGAATCAGCTCAACCAATCCAGCCAGAACAAGCAGCAGATCTTTACCGTCACCCGCCTCAACAGCGCCGTGCGCATGATCCTGGAGCAGGATCTGGGGCTGGTGTGGCTGACCGGGGAGCTCTCCAATCTCGCGATGCCAAGCTCGGGCCACTGGTACTTCTCCTTGAAGGACATGTCGGCCCAGGTGCGCTGCGCCATGTTCAAGGGCAACAACCGCCGGGTGCCGTTCCGCCCCCAGGACGGCATGCAGGTGCTGGTGCAGGCCCGGGTCTCCCTCTATGAGCCCCGGGGCGACTATCAGCTCATCATCGAGTCGATGCAACCCGCCGGGGACGGCATGCTGGCCCTGCGCTTCGAGGAGCTCAAGCGCCGCCTCGGGGCCGAGGGGCTGTTCGACGAGGGGGCCAAGCGCCCCCTGCCCCGCGAGCCCCGCGCCGTGGGTCTGGTCACCTCGGCCACCGGCGCCGCCCTGCACGACATGCTGACCGTCTTGCGCCGCCGCGCCCCGGACTTGCCCGTCTTCATCTACCCGACCCTGGTGCAGGGCAGCGCCGCCACCGCCCAGATCGTCTCGGCGATCATGCTTGCCAACCGGCGCGCCGAGGTGGATGTGCTCATCGTCGGGCGCGGCGGCGGGTCACTGGAGGATCTCTGGTGCTTCAACGAGGAGGCGGTGGCCCGTGCCATCCACGGCTCCGCCATCCCCGTGGTGAGCGCCGTGGGTCACGAGGTTGACGTCACCATCAGCGACTTTGCCGCTGACTTGCGCGCCCCCACCCCCTCCGCCGCCGCCGAGCTGGTGGCGCCGGACAGGAGTGCCCGCGCCCAGCGCCTCGTGCACCTGCGCCAGCGGCTCACCCAGGCCATGAACCGCCACCAGACCGCCGCCCGCCACGGCTTCGCCCTGCTGCAAAAGCGGCTCGACCACCAGGATCCCAAGCGCCGGCTGGAGCAGCAGTCCCAGCGCCTCGACGAGCTGTCCGCCCGCCTGCAGCAACTGCTGGCAAGCCGCCTGCATCAGGGGGAGCGACGCCTGGCCAATCTTGAGCTGCGCCTGCAGGCCAAAAGCCCCGAGAAGCTGCTGGCCGCCGGCAAGCGCCGCCACCAGCTCGCGGAGGAGCGGCTCCATGCCCTGATTGCCCGGCGCCAGGATGTGGCCGGACACCGCCTCGCCATGCTGAGCACACGCCTCGACGGGGTCAGCCCGCTGGCCACCCTGGGACGCGGCTACGCCATCGTACGCACCCCGACCGGCGAGGTGATCAGCCGCGCCGCTCAGGTGAACGTCGGCCAGCCCCTGGTCACCACCCTGGCCGAGGGCCAGCTGCGGGTGCGCGTGGAAGAGGTGCACAACCCCTAACCCAGCGGGGGCACTCATGGCGCCCCCGCTGCACTGCACTTCACCTCCCTCTCCCACCCTCTACACCAAGGTGGGGTGTACCGCCGCCCGGTTGCCGGATGACCCGGCGCCCCCCTGCTCCCCCGCCAGCGGGTTGCGTTGCACGTATTCAAACAGCCCGGCCTGCAGATTGACGTTCCAGAAGCGTCCCGCCAGGGTGAGCTCAAGGCGCTCCTGACCGAGCTCGGCCAGTCCGTGCGCCTGCCAGCGCTCGAACAGCGGCAGCAAATGGGCCCGCAGCGGCGCAGGCAGGCACGTCAGATCCAGCCAGCCCGCGTCCAGGCCTCCCCGCAGCAGACCGTCGATGCGCACATCGGGGGTCTGCCCCATCACCATGCCTGGGGGGCGTCGCCCTTCGGCCAGCGCCTCGTGCCAGGCGGCCAGATCCCGCCCCTGCATCAGGCCGTGGCCGTGAATGTTGCCCCCCGCCCCCGCCCCGAAGGGAAGGATCTCGGCGCCGCACTTCGCCATCTGGTTGTAACGGCTGCGCTCGGCGGGGGTGCGCCGCCAGTGGCTGCAGGAGAGGCGCTGCCAGCCTCCCGCCTCCAGCGTTTGGGCGCCCTGGGCATACATGGCAGCCCGCTGCGGGCCATCGGCGGCCCAGCCCAATGTCCCCTTCTCCCCGGCGCGGGCCAGGTTGGTGCCCGCCATGGCGATGAGCTGGTAGAGATCCACCCCGTGCACGCCGCTCGCCATCACGTCCGCAACGTCCTGGCGCCACACGAAGTCGTCCTGGCCGGGCAGACCGAAGATGAGATCCGCCGCGATGACGGCCTCGTCGTGGCGGGTCAACGCCCCTAGCCGGGCCAACAGGGTCTCCCTGTCGTCGAAGCGGGCCGCCTGCTGGCGCACGCGAGTATCAAAGCTCTGCACCCCGAACGAGAAGCGGTTGAAGCCCCCCGCCAGCGCGGTCTCCCACTTGGCGTCATCGAAACCGTTGAGGCGCCCCTCCAGGGTCAGCTCCACATCCGAAGTCAGGGGGAAGCGACCAATGGCATTGGCCAGCAGAGCCAGATCGCCCGCCGCCATGTCGGTGGGCGTGCCCCCGCCCACATAGACGGCGGAGAAGGACTGGCTCTGCACCAAGGGGGTCTTGGCCGCCCTGGTCAGCTGCTCGCAGAGGGCCGCCATATAGCGGCTCATGCGCGCCGGATTGGCGCCATTTTCGAAGAAGTTGCAGAAGCTGCAGCGCTTGCGGCAAACGGGACGTGGATGTAGAGCGCCCGCGCCTCGGCCTGGCTCGGTTGCTGCCACCAAGCCTGCCAGCCCGCCTCGTCGAGCATCAGGGGCCCGGCACCGCCGCGGCTGGCGTGGGCTGAGGTCTTGGCGGTGAAGGCGAATGCGAGGGGATCCGGGGTCGCAAGACCCGTCATGGTCGGGGTAAACAGGGGGGTCATCACTGTGGCTACCATCTGCAAATAATGCAAATGATAACCAATATCAACAAAGCCACCCTTGTGCTGGATCAAGTTCTGGACCTGGGTGCTCAGCCAGGATTCTCAGGAGCGGAGGAGGTTCAACGCCGTCGAAGCGGGTGCGGAAACAGCGGGATGAATAGAAGAAAGGGAAGGACAATGCTGGAGGAGGAAGAGAGCCACTCCCCGGCAGGAGAGTGGTATCACACACGCAGTCGGACATCAGAGACAGCCTCGTCATGCCGACGCAGGGACAAAATGGCTCAGCCGTTGTCGATGACGATGGCGACCCGGCGATTCTCCGCTCGTCCGGCGGCGGTGCCGTTGTCGGCGATGGGCGCCGCTTCACCCCGGCCGCGGATGTCCAGGTACGCAGGTGGCATGCCCACCGACATCAGGACATCGGCCACGGAGCGGGCCCGTTTGAGCGAGAGCTGCTCGTTGTAGCTCGCCTCCCCGTTGGAGTCGGTGTGGCCGTCCACCCTGGCCCGGTTCAGACCGACGCCGATGAGGGTCTTGCCAAGACGCTCCACCACCAGGCGGGTCTGGGGAGTGAGGGCCCCGACATTGTTGGCAAACAGCACCTTGTTGGAGATATCCAGGGTCCAGCCCTCATCGGTCAGCTGAAATCCCTGCTCCCTGAGGGTGGCGATCTGCTCCGCCGTGAGCCCCTGGGGCGCACTCTGACACCCGGCCAGCACTCCCAGCAGCAGCGCAACAAGCCCGATTTTTAGCGCCTTCAAAATGATCATTGTTATGGTCCTTTCACTATGTCCGGTTCAACTTCACGTGGTTCTCCTGTGTGCTTCTTCCTCCTTACGTTGTCGTTTGGCTTGATACATGGCGTCGTCGGCGAACTGCAACAGGGCCTCCGCCGTCTCCCCCTGCTCGGGGTAGAGGGCGGCGCCGATGCTGATGCCCACCCCGAGGTGGTGGCCGTCGCTCAATACCACAGGGGTGCTCATCCCCTGCTGGATCCGCGTCATCACCTCGTGCACCTCGTGCTCGTCCCGGATCGGGGCGAGCAGGATGACAAACTCGTCGCCCCCGAGGCGGCACACCAGATCCAGCGGTCTGAGCTGGTGCTGCACCCGCCGCGCCAGAGCGATCAACACCTCGTCGCCTACCCCGTGGCCCAGGGTGTCGTTGATCTGCTTGAAGCGATCACAGTCGAGGTAGAGCAGGGCGAAGCGCTCCTGATCCCCCTGGATGGCCTGCCCCAGCCGCGCCTCGAACAGAGCCCGGTTGGGCAGGCCGGTGAGGGCGTCGTGGGTGGCCCGGTGCAGCAGGCTGGCATTTTCCCGCTTCTGGTGGGCCTGCCAGGCCTCCAGCTCGTCGAGCAGGGTGTTGAAGTCCTCCCCGAGCGCGTGCAGCTCGGCGATGTTGGCCGCCGGCACCCGCTGCTTGAGGGCGCGCTGGCGACTGACACTGTAGGCGACCTCGGCCAGGGCCTTGAGGGGCGCCGTGATGGAGCGCTGCATGCGGCGCGCCACGTGGAGAGCCCCGAGGATGCTGAGCAACAGGCACACCAGGGTCGCCAGCAGGGTCTGCAGCAGGAAGTGCAGCAGATATTGTCCGTGCCCCACCAGGTGCACCCGGGCTATCTCCCGGCTCTCCCGCACCATGGCCACTTCCACCGGCCCCGGCAGGATCAGGCGGGCCAGGTGCTGCTCCAGGGTAGTCCAGGGGGTGGTGATGGCACGGCGCCAGCTTGCCAGCACCTGGCCATCGGGCAGCACTATGCTGGCGCTCGCGATATCCTCCCGGGAGGTGATGGTCTCCAGGGCATCTTTCGCCGCCTCCTCGTCATCGAACACCACGGCGGCCTCTGAGGTGTAGCTGATGGCGCGGGCCACCAGCTCGAGGTTGTGATCCGCATAGAGGCGCAGCGCCAGCAGCGCCGTGATGGTCAGGAACAGGCCCGCCATGCAGACGGCGGTCAGGGAGATCATCATGTGGGTGCGGCCCAGGCTCTGTCGCAGGGTGAGCCTGGGGCTTGCGGGTGCAGTCGTCATCGTGCGCCCTCGTCAGCCTTGGCGAGCTTCAGCACGGCCGGGTGCACCCGCACGCCGCTGCGGGCGAGCGCATCCAGGTTGACCCGAAAGCGGACCCGATCCGTGTCCGGCTGAAGGCAGAAGACAGCGTCGGCGATGCACTCCCTGCTCTGTTCGCTGATGCTGAGGATGGCGTGCCCCTGCAGTCGCTCGAACAGGGGGAGACGCCGCTCCGGGGCCAGCACCCCCAGATAGATCACATCGCAGCGCTGGATCAGTGCCTCGTCGTCGAGCCCGTAGCGATGCACGTCCACCGGGCGCCCGTTGGCCTGCCGCTCGATGGCAAAGAGGGCGCCGGCATATTCCGTCGGCGCCGCAATGCAGAGCCGAAGCTTTGCAGGCTCCTTGGGCCAGCGGGTGTAGCTGAGGATGTCGAGCACGGTCTGGCGCACCAGCTCGCTGCGAAGCTCGGCCGAGGTCGCCGCCACGGCCGCATTGGCCAGCACCAGCGTGCAGCCCAGTGGCAACAGCCACACAAAAATCCGGATGAAAGACAACAACTGCATGATGTCCGCACTTATGTTTACGTCGACAATGGGGTGGGCCGACGCCCATGAAGGGATTGCCTGAAGGGAGTCGTACCGAGCTTATCAGCCCGAGGGGGTTGCCCCATCCGCCCGCACGCAGGGTGCGTCACGGGGTGTCGCAGTGCCGCCCGGGGTGCGCGTCAGCGCACGCCACGGGCAGCTCAGCCGCTACTTCTTGCCAATCCCGTACTCGCGCAGCTTGTTGGCGATGGCGGTATGGGAGACGCCGAGCCGCTTGGCCAGCTGGCGGGTGGAGGGGAAGGCCGGATAGAGGCGCTCCAGCAGGCGGCTCTCGAAGCGCTTCACCGCCTCGTCGAGCCCCCCTTCGAACCACTCGTCGATGAGGGGCATGGCATCGGCCGCCACCGGCAGATCCACGTGCTCGGGGCCGAGCTCGTCCCCTTCCAGCAGGGTCATGGCCCGGTAGAGGCAGTTGCGCAGCTGGCGCACGTTGCCCGGCCAGCGGTAGGCGGTGAGGTACTCGGCCATGTTGCGGGTAAAGCGCGGCTTGGGACGTTGCAACTCGCTGGCGAAGCGGGCGACGAACTGCTGGGCCAGTGCCATGATGTCCGCCTTGCGCTCGCGCAGCGGCGGCAGCGCCAGGCTGAGCACGTTGAGGCGGTAGTAGAGGTCTTCCCGGAACTTGCCCTCGTGCACCAGATCCAGCAACTGCTTCTGGGTGGTGCAGATGAAGCGCACGTTGACCCTCACCTCCTGCTCGTCACCGACCCGGCGAAAGACCCCGTCCTGCAGTACCCGCAGGAACTTGGTCTGCAGATGAGGGGACATGTCGCCGATCTCGTCCAGCATCAGGGTGCCGCCGCTCGCCAGCTCCAGCACCCCGCGCTTGCCCTCGGTGTTGTTGCCAAAGGCGCCGGGGGCATAGCCGAACAACTCGCTCTCCGCCACGTTGTCCGGCATGGCGGCGCAGTTGAGGGCCATGAAGGGGTGGCTGGAGCGCAGACTGGCGCCGTGGCAGGCGCGGGCCAGCAGCTCCTTGCCGGTGCCGGTCTCGCCGACGATGAGCAGCGGCGCATCCTGCATCGCGAGCTTCGCCGCCTGGGCCAGCACCTCCTTCATCTTCTGGCTCTCGGCCTGCAGGTGTTCAAAGCCCCCCACTTCCACCGCGTGCAGGGCGCTGAAGTGCATGCCGACCCGGCGGGCGGACTTGAGCACCACCACGGCGCCGGCCAGAGCCTGCCTGCCCTTCTCCTCGGCCACAAACAGCGGCATCAGATCGCCGAGGTACTCCTCGCCGCCGAGGCTGAGCTTGCAGGTCTGGGGCTTGATCTCCCCCGACTCCAGCCAGCGGCCAAACGAGAAGCCCTTGACCAGGGAGGCGATCGCCACGCCGCGCACCTCGTCCGGTGGCAACGCCAGGGTGGTGAGGGCGGCCTGGTTGGCCTGGGTCACCCGCCCCTTGCTGTCGAGGGAGAAGACCAGGTCCGGCAGCGCCTTGAGCAGGGCCTCTATCTCGTGGTGCTCCCGCTCGGAGGGCATGTAGGGGATGGTCTTGACGTCATAGACGCCGGGAATGCGGCGAATTTCCGGCATCAGATGCTGAAAGTCACGGAACTCCAGCTCGGGAAAATTGAGATAGATGATGCCTGAGGTATCGATTTCGATGCCGCGCAGATCGATGTTGTGCTCCACCAGTCGGTCGAGCAATTCCCGGGTCAGGCCCAGACGGTCTTCACAGCTGACTTCAAGACGCATTCGGCACACACTTCCTAGCTAACATTCTGAATAACGGGATAATACAGACTCGATCCCGCCAGTGCGAGCGCTCCCCCACAAAAATGCGGGCCTGCCCCGCTTTCACCGGGCAGGCCCTGTCTACGTTGGCGCCAGACGGCGGTTACTTCATCAGACCGTCGGTGCGGGCTGCCATGATGAAATCGTTGCGATGCAAGCCGCCTATCTTGTGGGTCCACCAGCTCACGGTCACCTTGCCCCATTCAAGCAAGATCGCCGGATGATGGAACTCCGCCTCCGCCAGTTCTCCGAGGCGGTTGGTGAACGCCAGCCCCTCCTTGAAGTTGCGAAACACAAATTCACGACGCAGTTGCAGCTCGCCGTTGACCACCAGGGGCTGCCAGTCGGGGATAAGGTGCATCAGCTCCCCCAGCTCCTGATCGCTCACCCTGGGGGCATCGGCGCGGCACGCCTCGCATCGTTGACTCGCCAGTTCAGTCATTCGGGACTCCTTTCATGAAACATCGTGGGAATGAATACGGGTCAGCTCGCCTGCTTGCCGGCAACGGGGGCAAAGCGGGGTGGACGCAGGCCAAGACGACGGGCCTCGGCCACGGCCGCCATGATCCCCTGCCCCTCCAGACCATAGAGGGTATCGAGACGAGGCAGCACGAAATAGGTCGGCTGCATGATGTCGATGCGATAGGGGGTACGCAGGATCTCCAGCAGATCGAAGGGTTGCAGCTCGGGCTTGCCCGAGAGGGCATAAGCGGTCTCGCCGATGGAGGAGAGAATGCCGCCGCCGTAGATGCGCAGCCCCTCCTCCCCCTGCAGGAGACCGAACTCCACCGTGAACCAGTAGAGCCGCGCCAGATAGACCCGCTCCTCCTTGCTCGCATGGAGTCCGAGCCGACCATACAGGTGGGTGAAGTGGGCAAAGGCCGGGTTGGTCAGCATGGCGCAGTGGCCGAAGATCTCGTGGAAGATGTCGGGCTCTTGCAGGTAGTCGAGCTCGTCCCGGCGGCGAATGAAGGTGGCGACGGGAAAACGGCGATCAGCGAGCAGCGCGAAGAAGTGATCAAAGGAGATGAGGGCTGGCACCGCTGCCACCGACCAGCCGGTGGCGGGCATCAGGGCGGCGTTGATCTCGCCCAGCTGGGGGATGCGGTCCAGAGGCAGGTCGAGGCGTGCCAACCCGGCCTGGTATTCGTCGCAGGCCTTGCCATCGAGCGCCGCAAGCTGGCGTGCAATCAGGATCCGCCAAGTGCCGTGCTCCTCGTCCGTGTAGTGGATCCGGCCCTGCCCATCCGGTTGGCGGGCCGTGTAGAGACTTGCCATGAATGCTCCCATCCTTCGGGTGCCAGCCGCCATCCGGGCGGTCACTGGCCGTTGAGTCATGGGATCACTGTAACGGTTTGCCCTTCAAAAAAGCAGCCGACCCCGGGGTCGGCTGCTTTTGACAATTGTAAATAATTTGTGACATCCATGTCGGGTGCCAGCCACCTCACGACTTGTTGAGATAACCCGCCAACTGGCCGATCAGCCGCTTGCGCAGCTCGCCCACTTTCGGCTTCTCGTCGGCACACCAGGGGAGCGGACGACAGGCTTCCATGGTACGCATCCCGAGGCGCGCGGTGAGCAACCCGGCCCCGACCCCTTGGGCGGCGCGGGCGGAGAGCTTGGCGGTCAGCTCGGCGCCCAGCAGATCCATCCCTACCTCGGTCACCAGCTCGGTGGCCCCCGCATAGAGCATGTTGCGAAACACCTGACGAATGAGGCGGATGCGGCTCCAGTAGCCGAGCTCGATGGCATAGACATCGGCGATGTCCTCGATCATCCGCAGGTTGCGCCAGAGCATCAGCATCATGTCGACGGTGGCGAGCGGACTCAGGGCCACCAGCACGGCGGCCTCCCCCGACCATTTCGCGACGCGGGCCTGGGCCAACTTGTCCCGCTCGGTGAGCACCAGCTGGCTGTAGAGGGTCAGCACTTCCCGATCGCTGTGGCTCTCGTCAAGCTGGGATAACCAGGTGCGATACCCTTCCCGCCCCTTGTCACCGCTCTTCTCGGCGAGGGCCTCGCAGAAGGCCTGCCCCTGACCGCCCCCCTGATGGGCCAGCAGATCCTCGGCTCTTGAGCGCACATCCTGGCGCCGCTTCAAGGTGCGCAGCCGCAGCCATTCGCGCCCCGCCACCGCGGCGGTGCCCACCGCCACCAGGCCAGAGGCGAGCAGCCAGGCGCCGCCCCAGAAGGGGGAGGCGGCAAACTGATCCACCAGAAAAGCGCCAAACTGGCCAAGCGACAGCAGCCCCACCCCGCCCAGCCCCCAGGCCAGCAGACGATGACGGCGCCGAGGCCTGACGTGAAGCGCGGGTTCCACCTCGGTGAGCTCGTCCAGCGCGTCCAGAGGCTCGAAGCTCTCCTCTTCCAACCGCCGGGCCGGGGCGGGTGGCTTCGCTTCGCTTGCCATCGAAGGCGCGGGCTCCAGCGTCACCTTGCCTTGCAGAGGAGCGGCGTCATCGGTGCGCCATCTTGTCTGATCGTTCATCGCATTCTCTCCTGTGGGCGCCCCTCGAGCACAGCGGGCCACCCACCCGTTATTCGAGGTGATCCCCGAGCAGGAATTCCAGCGCCGCATCGAGCCGGATATGGGGGAGCGCCTGATGAGCGCTCATGGGCAGCGGGCGAAAGGCCTGAAAATCAAACCCTTGAGTTTTCCACCACTGCGCAGGCGGGATCTGGGCAGGCACCTCCCCCGGGAAGAGCAGCAAGGGCTCGCCCGAGAGGGTAGTGCCACGAATGGCGGGAAATTCCCGTCCGTCTGCCACCCCCTTGCCCACCTCGGTGGCCTTGATGGCGGCCAGCGCCAGGCATTCGGTCTCTATCCCCTCGAAGCGGGCCTGACCCCGGCCACGGCTCACCAGATGCTGCAGGAGCGACACCAGAGGCCCGTGCTGCTCCGGCGTGACGTGATCGGCCTTGCTCGCCACAAACAGCAGCTTGTCGATGCGCGGGGCGAACAGACGGCGCCACCAGTTGCTCTTGCCGTAGGCGAAGCTTTCCATGATGCGGGCGATGGCCTGCTGCATGTCACCAAAGCTCGCGGCACCGGCATTGAGGGGCGCCAGGCAGTCCACCAGCACGATCTGGCGATCAAAGCCTGCAAAGTGCTGCTCATAGAAGCCCTGTACCAGATGCTGCTTGTACTGCTCGAAGCGCTGCTTGAAGGTGGCGTAGAGAGTGCCGTCTTCGGGGGAGTGCGTGGGCATCTCCCACACCCAGGGCACGAATTGCAACAGCGGCGCACCGGCATACTCGCCGGGCAACACGAAACGCCCGGGCTGGATGAGGTGAAGCCCGAGATCCTGCTTGCAGGCGTGCAGATAATCGGTGTAGCGGGCGGCCAGTTCGCTGGCGGCCCGCTCCTCGAAGGCTTGATCTGCCTGCCAGAGCGGCGTCAACCAGCCTGCCGCCAGGGCTTGCAGCTCGGGGCGGCACAGTTGCTCCCGCACCTGCTCGCTCCACTGCTCGTAGTTCAGATCCAGCAGCGGCAAATCCAGCAGCCACTCCCCGGGATAATCCACCAGATCCACATAGAGGGTGGAGATCTCCCCCAGGTGCCGACGCAGCGGATGGCGGGTGCGATAACGGATCTCGAGGCGTACCTCGGCCACCCCCCGGGTCGGCGCGGGCCAGGCGGGCGGATCGCCAAACAGGGCATCGAGGCCCCGTTCATAGGGAAAGGTGGGAATGTGGGCGTTTTGCTGGGGCACCCGGCGAGCACCGAGGATGCGTCCCTGGCGCTGGGCGTCCCAGAGTGGCAGACGACCGTCGATGGCCGCGTGCTCCAGTTGATTGACCAGCGCCGTGATAAACGCTGTCTTGCCACTGCGAGAGAGGCCGGTGACCGCCAGCCGGATGTGGCGATCCCGGGCCCGGTTCACCGCGTCAGCGGCCTTGTGCTGGAGCACAGACCAGGAGTGTTCAAGTTTGTTGCGTATCAAGGCGGGTCTTCTTCTCCTTGTGATCACATCAGAGAGACGGCCGCGAGGCAGTATCCTCGCGGCCCGGCACGATTAGAGCTTGCTGAACTCCCGTTGCAGGGTGAACTCCTTGGAGGTCACCAGCTTCTCGATGCGCTGCACCCTGGGCTCCAGTGCATCCAGCTCCTGGCCGATGCGGGCAAGGGCCTGATGAGGTGTGACGCCTGCCTGCCAGCTGCGCGCCTTCATCCGCACCTCTGAGAACTCGGCATCTTCCTGGGAGTAGAGGGTGACCGGCTTCTTGTCGAGCAAGAACCAGGCGGCAATATAGGCGGTGAAGGTGATGAAACCGGCGAAGATGAGACCACTGATGGCCAGCAGCCGCACGATCCAGGTCTCCACCCCGAAGTACTCTGCCAGACCGGCACAGACCCCGGCAATCTTGCCCCGCTGGGGATTCCGGTACAGGTTGCGCCCTTCACGACTGACAGTGTTCATACCTTGTGCCTCCAACCGGGGACTTCCGCATCCAGAATCGACGCCAATACGGTTCCGGCCCGCTCCGGCTTTTTGCCACAGTCATGACATCTCTCATTGAAAACCGTCATACCTTGTTTCTCCAACCAGGAACCTCGGCATCCAGAATCGACTCCAGGGCGCCGACCCGTTCCTGCATCTTCTCGGCACGCACCAGCAAGCCCTGCAGCTGTTCACGCTCACCATCGGCAAGGCCGGCGCCAATGCGTCCCTTGGCGCGGTAATGCAGCACCAGCCAGATGGGGGCCACCACCACCATGAAGACCACCATGGGAACCATCAATACACCCAGCAGATTTTCCATCTGTTACTCTCCCTATTTCTGTGCCGGATTGTGCTGGCCCAGCTTTTGGCGCATGGCTTCCAGCTCGCGGCTGATCTGGTCGTCCGCTTCCAGCTCGGCAAACTGCTGGGCGAGCGCCTTGTCGGACAGCCCCAGATCGGCGCGGGCTTCCATCTCGTCGATGCGGCGCTCCATGCGCTCGAACTTGCTCACCACGGCCTGACTGTCGCCACGGGCCACCTGGCTTTGCACGTTGAGGCGGCTGCTGGCGGCTTCGCTGCGAATGGCCATCGCCTTCTGGCGGGCACGGGCGTCTTCCAGCTTGGCTTCCAGCTGGCGGATCTCCTCCCCCAGCTTCTCGATGCCGCTGTCCACCGCCTGCTGTTCACGAGATAGGGCGTCGGCAAGCTCCGCCTGCTTGCTCTTCTCGATGAGGGCGGCACGAGCCAGATCTTCGCGCCCCTTGGTCAGGGCCAGCTCGGCCTTGCCCTGCCACTCGGCGACCCGCTCCTGATGGCGGCTCACCTGACGGCCGATCTCTTTTTGATTCGCGAGGAAGCGGGCCAGATTGGAGCGCTCCTTCACCAGTTCATCTTCCATTTCCTGGATGATCAGACGCACCATCTTCTGGGGATCTTCCGCCTTGTCGAGCAGGGCCGTCAGATTGGAATTGATGATGTCGGCCAGGCGAGAAAAAATGCTCATGATTGTACTCCTGTGATAGGCATCGGGTTGTGTCTCCATTGACAATGGCAACTTGTGTGCCAATCTGGAACAACATTTAACTTGTTGATTTATATGGGCACTCAGAATGCAGTTCAAGTCCCGGGGAAACAAGTGATGATTAAAATAACCAACTTTTGGTAAGATTAACCAGATTTTTCAACTCACAGGGGCAGGGATGACCACGGCCACGGAAAGTCTGTTGGGTGAATCCAACGCATTTCTAGAAATCATCGAGCAGGCATCGCGCCTCGCGCCGCTGCGCAAGCCCGTGCTGATCATCGGCGAGCGGGGGACCGGCAAGGAGCTCATCGCCCACCGCCTACATTATCTCTCGGATCGCTGGGATCAAAGCTTTGTCACCATCAACTGCGCCACCTTGAGCGAGAGCCTGCTGGAAACCGAACTGTTCGGCCACGAGGCGGGCTCTTTCACTGGCGCCGCCAAGCGTCATCAGGGGCGCTTCGAGCGGGCCGACGGCGGCACCCTGTTCCTCGACGAGCTAGCCACCACCAGCGCCCGGGTGCAGGAAAAACTGCTGCGGGTCATCGAGTACGGGGAGTTCGAGCGGGTGGGCGGTGCCAAGCCCCTCAAGGTGGATGTACGGCTGGTGTGCGCCACCAACGAGGATCTGCCTGCACTGGCAGAGAAAGGACGGTTTCGTCACGACCTGCTGGACCGGCTTGCCTTCGACGTCATCACCCTGCCCCCCCTGCGGGAGCGGCGCGAGGACATCCTAATGCTGGCGGAGCACTTCGCCCACGGCATGACCCGGGAGCTGGGGTATCCGCTCTTTGCCGGCTTCTCGCGCAAGGCGACCCAGCTGCTGCAAGATTACCCCTGGCCGGGCAACGTGCGGGAGCTCAAGAACGTGGTGGAGCGCAGTCTCTATCGCCAGGGCAACCCCCAGTTGCCGCTGGCGGATCTGGTGCTCAATCCCTTTGACTCCCCCTGGCGCCCCCGTGCCCGAGGTGACGCCGCCCCTTCCTCCGACGCGCCGACCTCGGCAGAGACGGCCCCGACCCCGACCCTGCCGCTGGATCTCAAAGGGGCGGTGGCGGAGTACGAGATTAATTTACTCAAGCAAGCGATGCAGCAATCCCAGTATAATCAGCGCAAAGCAGCCCAGTTGCTGGTCCTGAGCTATCACCAGTTCCGGGGGATGCTGCGCAAATATCAATTGCTGGACGGGGATGACAACAGTGGCAACCAGGAGGCGGGCTGATGCCTGGCACCGGGTCTGTGCGCGCGGATAACGCGGCGCACGTCACCCCCGACGGGAGCGCCTGCCCTGTCGCCCCCCGCAACGCGCCCGCCCCCTGGCGGGCAACTTTGTCTGAAAACATGGTTCCAACATGAGAATGCTCACCCCCCTGCTGCTTGGTCTCCTGGTTCTGGTCAGCGGCTGTCAGAAACGCGATGAAGCCTCCAAAACCGGGCTCATCTATTGTGCCGAAGGGGCACCCCGAACCTTCAACCCGCAGCTTGCCAATTCGGATGCGACCCTGGATGCCAGTGCCCGTCCCATCTACGATCGCCTGCTCGAGGTCAATGCCAACACCCTCGGCATCGAAGGGGGGCTCGCCACCCGCTGGCAAAGCAGCGAGGACGGCCTCTCCTATACCCTAACCCTGCGCAAGGGAGTGACCTTCCACCGTACCCCCTGGTTCAGCCCGACCCGTCACTTCAATGCCGACGACGTCCTGTTCACCTGGCAGCGTCTGCTGGACGAACACCACCCCTTCCACGCCGTCTCCGGCGGCGAGTACCCCTATTTTTACAGCCTGGGGCTCGGCAACCTCATCAAGCGGGTCTACAAGAAGGGGCCCTATGAGGTGGTGTTCGAGCTGAACCGCCCCGATGCCTCCTTCCTCGCCACCCTGGCCAGCGACTACGCCATCGTGCTCTCCGCCGAGTACGGGGAGCAGATGCTAAAGGCCGGCACCCCGGCGCTGCTGGACAGCCGCCCCATCGGCACCGGCCCCTTCAGCTTCAAGGAGTATCGCCACAACGAGTTCGTGCGCTACCTGCGTCACCCCGGCTACTGGGGCGGCGAGGCCAGAATGGAGCAGCTCATCTACGACATCACGCCCAAATCCTCCAAGCGCCTTGCCAAGCTGCTGACCGGCGAGTGCGACGTGATGAGCACTCCCTCTGCCAGCCAGCTGTCGGTGATCGACAAAGACTCCCACCTGGATCTGTCGGTGCAGTCGGGGATGAACGTCGCCTTCCTCGCCCTCAATACCCGCAAGGCCCCGTTCAACAAGGTGCAGGTGCGCCAGGCCCTCGCCAGCGCCATCAATGTGCAGAATCTGCTGCAGGCGGTCTATTTCGAGACCGGCCAGAGCGCTGCCAGCCTGCTGCCGCCCCTCTCCTGGGGTTACAACCCCTCCCTGCCCCAGCGCAAGCCGGATCTCAAGCTCGCTCGCCAGTTGCTCAAGGACGCGGGCTACCCCAACGGCTTCGAGATGCAGGTGCTGGTGCAACCCGGCGCCCGTCCCTACAACCCGGACGGCCTCAAGACGGCGCAACTGATGCGCAGCGATTTCGCCAAGATAGGGGTGAGCCTCAAGATAGTGCAGCAGGCCTGGCCGGTCATCGAGACCCGGCTCGCCCATGGACAATATGACAGCCTGCTCTCGGGCTGGATCGCCGACAACGCGGATCCGGACAACTTCTTCCGCCAGTTGCTGAGCTGCGCCGCCGTCGAGCGGGGCAACAACTACAGCCGCTGGTGCAGCCCCGCCTTCGATCAACTGCTGGACGATGCGGTGACCACCCCGCAGCTCGCCTTCCGCCTGCGCAACTATTACTATGCCCAGTCCCTGCTCAACGAGCAGTTGCCGCTCATTCCCCTGGCCCATGCCCTGAGAACCCAGGTGAGTCGCAGCGACATTCAGGGGCTGACCCTGATACCCTTTGGTGGCACCACCTTCAACCAGGCCCATCGGGAGTGACCATGACAGATAACCACTCCATCGTCGGGCCATCGGCGCACCGTCCCCAGGAGGCATAAGCATGTTTTTCTATATCCTGCGCCGCATCACCCTGCTGGTGATCACCCTCCTGGTGCTGACTCTGGGGGCCTACCTCCTGGAGTTTCGCCTCATCACCCAGGTGCTGGATTTCTGGCACGGCTATCCTGACTTCCTCCAGCGCATCGCCGCCGGGGATTTCGGGCTCTCCAGCGTCTCCGGCCAACCGGTCCTCGACGAGATCCGTCACTACTTCCCGGCGACCCTGACCCTCTGCCTCGCCGCCTTCGCCATCTCGCTGCTGGTGGGCATCCCTCTGGGCACCCTCGCGGCCCTCTATCAGGGGCGCAGCCCGGACCTCTCCATCATGGCCGCCGGCCTCGTCGGCTATGCCATCCCGGTCTTCTGGCTGGGGCTGCTGATGGTGATGTTCTTCTCCCTGGATCTTGGCTGGCTCCCCTCCTCCGGCCAGATCAGCCTGCTCTACGACGTGCCCTCCATCACCGGGATCGCCATCGTCGATGTGTTGATGAGCCAGGAGCCCTGGCGGGAGGCGGCCCTGCACGATGCCCTGCGCCATCTGGTACTGCCTTCCCTGGTGCTGGCCGTGGTGCCCACCACCGAGGTGATCCGCCACGTGCGCAGCTCCCTCATCGACGTGATGAAACAGAACTACATCAAGGCTGCCGCCAGCCGCGGACTTTCCCGCCGCCAGATCGTCTGGCGTCACGGGCTCAAGAACGCCCTGCCCCCGGTGTTGCCGCTGCTGGGGCTGCAACTTGGCAGTGTGCTCACCTCCGCCATGATCACCGAGGTGGTGTTCGACTGGCCCGGCATCGGCCGCTGGCTGGTGAGCAGTATCGCGCTGCAGGACTATGCCGCCATCCGCGGCGCCTTCCTGGTGGTGGCGAGCTTCGTCATCTTCATCAGCGTCAGCACCGATCTGCTGACCACCATCATGTATCCGGCACGGCGTAAAGAACTCTATGCAAGACAAGATTGATTGCGGTCTGTGGATGAGCCACGGCGGCCCATGGGCCACCGGCGCACAGGCGTGCCCATTCCCTTGCGACCAGCACGGGAGCCTGCATCATGCACGATAAATCGAACATCTATCCGGAGCTCAAGATCCTCTCCCCCCTGGAGCAGACCTGGGCCTCTTACCGACGCAACCCGCTGGCCATGGCGGGGCTCTGGTGCTTCGGGCTGCTGCTGCTGGTGACCCTCATCGGCCCCCTGGTGATCCCCTACGGCATCGACGATCAGCACAGCAACCACCTGCTGCTCGCCCCCTCCTGGGCCAACAGCGGCAACATCGATTACTTCCTGGGGACCGACGATCTGGGGCGCGACATCCTCTCCCGTCTGGTGGCCGGGGCCAGGCTCACCTTCGGCAACGCCCTGCTGGTGGTGCTCATCGCGCTGGTCATCGGCTCGGCCATCGGCATCCTCGGCGGCATGAGCAAAGGGGTGAAGTCGAGCGTGCTCCATCACCTGCTCGATACCCTGCTCTCCATCCCGTCCCTGCTGCTGGCCATCATCGTCGTGGCCATCCTGGGGCCGGGTCTGTTCAACACCCTGATCGCCATCACACTCGCGTTGATACCGCCTTTCATCCGGGCGACCTACAACGCGGTCCACGCCGAGATGCAGAAGGAGTACATCATCGCAAGCCGCCTCGACGGCTCTCCGCCCCAGCGGATCATGCGTCTGGCCATCTTGCCGAACATCGTCGAGACCCTGGTGACCCAGACCACCCGCACCCTCTCCGCCGCCATCCTGGACATCTCTGCGGTAGGCTTCCTCGGTCTCGGGGCCCAGTCTCCCCAGCCGGAGTGGGGTGCCATGCTGGCCGATTCGAGCGATCTTATCTATCTGGCCCCCTGGACGGTGACCCTGCCCGGGATGGCCATCCTGTTCAGCGTGCTGGTGACCAACCTGGTGGGCGAAGGCATTCGCGAAGCACTCAAAGAGGGGAACGACTGATGTTGCCAGCCTTGTTATCTATCCCCGCCCCCGGACGCCCTGAGCGACCCGGCTGCGCCCTGAACGGGAGACATTGCTGATGCCCCTGCTCGATATACGCAACCTCACCATCGAAATCGACACCCCCCAGGGCAAGGTCAAGGCGGTGGACAGAGTCAGCCTGACCCTGAACGAGGGGGAGATCCGCGGGCTGGTGGGGGAATCCGGCTCGGGCAAGAGCCTGGTGGCCAAGGTGATCGTTGGCATCCAGAAGGACAACTGGACGGTGCGCGCCGACCGGATGCGCTTCAACGACATGGACCTGCTGACCATGGCGCCCAAGGAACGGCGCCGCATCATGGGGCGGGAGATAGCGATGATCTTCCAGGATCCCATCAGCTGCCTCGACCCCTCGGAGGAGATAGGCACCCAGCTCGAAGAGGCCATCCCCACCAGTGCCTTCACCGGCAAGTTCTGGCAGCGCTTCCAGTGGCGCAAGAAGCGGGCCATCGCCCTGCTGCACCGGGTCGGGGTCAAGGATCACCGCAAGGTCATGCGGGCCTATCCCCACGAGCTGTCAGACGGCATGTGCCAGAAGGTGATGATCGCCATGGCCATCGCCAACCAGCCGCGCCTGCTGGTGGCGGACGAGCCCACCAGCGCCATGGAGTCCACCACCCACTCCCAGATCCTGCGGTTGCTGGACAAGATGAACAAGCTGGGCAATACCACCATCCTCATCATCAGCAACGACATCGCCGCCATCGCGAACCTGACCGACACCCTCAACATCATGTATTGCGGCCAGATGGTGGAAGTGGGGACCCGGGACCAGATCCTGGAATCCCCTCACCACCCCTATACGGATGCCCTGCTCAAGTCCATCCCGGACTTTGACAAGCTGGTGCGCCACAAGTCCCGGCTCGAGACCCTGCCTGGGGTGATACCGCCGCTGCAGCATCTGCCCATCGGCTGCCGCCTCGGCCCACGCTGCCCCTACGCCCAGAAGCAGTGCGTGCAGACACCGCTGATGAGCAAGGTCAAGGGGCATCAGTTCAGTTGCCACTTCCCGCTCAACATGGAAGAACCGAAGAAATGAACCGGCACCAGACCCTGATCCGGGGCACCTGCCCGCCCCGTCAGCCCCTCTATCCGGCGAGCGCACCCAAGGAGACCACGTCGTGACCGAACCTTCCCTGCTGCAGGTCAGGGGCCTGTGCAAGACCTACCAGAACCGCACCAGCCTGTTCAGGCGCCGCGCGGTGGAGGCGATAAAGCCCCTCTCGTTCGATCTCGAGGTGGGCCAGACCCTGGCCATCGTCGGGGAGGCGGGCTCGGGCAAGAGCACCCTGGCCCGCATTCTGGCGGGCATGATTGAACCGAGTGGCGGGGAGATCGCCATCGAGGGGCAACCCATGGTCCACGGCGATTACCAGACCCGCTGCAAGCTGCTGCGGATGATCTTCCAGGACCCCAACACCTCCCTTAACCGGAAAATCCGGGTCGGCCAGATCCTGGAGACCCCCCTTCGCCTCAACACAGCCCTGAGCGAGGAGGAGCGCCGGGAGAAGGTGATCCAGACCCTGCGCATGGTGGGCATGCTGCCCGACCACGCCCTCTTCTATCCCCAGATGCTCTCCGCCGGCCAGCAGCAGCGGGTGGGGCTGGCACGGGCGCTCATCCTCAATCCCAAGATAGTGGTGGCGGACGAGGCGCTCTCGACCCTGGATATTTCGGTACGCTCCCAGATCATCAACCTGCTGCTGGAGATGCAGGAGACCATGGGGCTGAGCTATGTGCTGGTGGCCAACGATCTGGGGATCGTCAGCCACATCAGCGACGAGGTGCTGGTGATGCACGAAGGCCGTGTGGTGGAGCACGGCAAGACCTTGCGGGTCTTCGCCGACCCCCAGCACGATGTCACCCGCCGCCTCATTCAGAACTACAACAACGAATACCGCCGCTGATCCCGCGGCGCGTTTCCCCTTGCGCCAGACATAAAAAAACCCGGCCTGATGTCTCATCAGTCGCCGGGGATTGCGCTCAAAAAGTGATTGCGTCGCTCGTAGTAGGAACAGGGGAATGGTAGGCAGCCCCCGTCACCTCAACAACTGTCAGATCTGACAGGCAGTCCGCTATGGAACCGGAATTGCGGATCCGGCGAACAGATGAGCTCGGCCTCCAGGCGACCGAAGAAGGCCACTCGCTCGCTGATGTCTTCGTCTGCGAACGTCTGTGCCAGGGCCAGGTAGTCCTGATAGTGACGCGCCTCCGAGCGCAGCAGGGAGACATAGAAGCGGCCCAGCTCCTCGTCCAGATGAGGGGCCAACCTGGCAAAACGCTCGCAGGATCGCGCTTCGATATAGGCACCGATGATCATCTTGTCCACCACGGCGGCCGGCTCGTAGGTGCGCACATGGGTCAGCAGGCTGCGGGCATAGCGGGAGGCGGTGACGGGACCATAGGGGATGCCCCGTGCGGCCATGATCTCCAGCACCTGCTCGAAGTGGTGCAACTCCTCCTGGATGAGGCGCACCATGGGGAACAGCAGGGGATTGCGCTCCAGCTCGGCAAACACGCTCCTGTCTGATTCGCCCATGGTGCGCTTGCCGAGGATCTCCGCCTTCTCCGGCAAGGCATCGAGCTCCCGGTAGAAGGTCAGCTTGGGCAGCAGGTGACGCTTCTCCTTGGGCAGGCAGTAGCGGCGCACCAGGCTGTGGGCGGTGAGTGCCGCCTTGTTCTCGCAGTTGGCGTGATCGATAAGCAGGGTCGGCAACTGGGCGGGATCCCGCGCCATTTCCACCCACTCATCCGGGGTCTCGCAATGCAGGAACTGGCGAACGGGGGCTAACAGGTCATCCATCTGAACTCTCATCTGTTGATACGACACGCGGCGCCTGGCGCCGGGGGGCCTATGCTAACGGATCCCGCCCGGCCTGCCCACCGCCATCATGGCTCAGCCCGTCAGACGCCTGAGGGAGTCGCGGCGGATCAGGGTGCCGCTGAAGGCGGGCAGTGCGTCCCGGCTCCCCTCCTCCACCATGGTGGTCAGGCGGTTGATGGTCTCCTGGATCATCCCGTTCACCGGCATCTTGACGCTCGACAGCGCGGGAATGACGTAAGGGGCCAGGGGGATGTCGTCAAACCCCACCACCGAGACCTCGTCAGGCACCATCACACCGGCTTCGTGCAGCCGTTTGATGGCCCCGATCGCCATGTCATCGTTGCTGGCCACCAGGGCGCTGAAGCGAGCGCCTCGCGCCAGCAAGGTCGAGACGGCGGCCGCGCCACAGGCGGGGGTCCATTTGCCGGGGGCGATCAAGGTCTCCTGCACCGGGATGCCGTGCCGGATCAGCGCCTGCCGGTAGCCGGCCAGGCGCTCGGCGCCGGTGGGGGAATCCGCAGAGCCTGCGATGAAGGCGATCTCCCTGTGCCCCATGGCCACCAGCTTGTCCACCACCGCCTCCGCCGCCGCCTGCTGATCCGCATAGACGCAGTGGGCCGGATGGCGGCTCAGACGCCGGTTGAGCACCATGTTGACATCCTCCCCCACCTTAGCGCTTCGCGTCACAGGAGGGGGATTCCCATTACTGGGTGATAGCTGCTCGCGCAG